>JAJAYT010000157.1 GCA_026786085.1 Microcoleus sp. CAN_BIN18
GCCGATTGATCGAGCTAACGACTAATAACTCCCCAAAACACTAAAGCTCCTTTCCGTCGTTGCTGGAAAAGAGCTTTAATTTATTATTAACCTGGCACTGAGCTATTTTACCGGGCAGTGACCCGCCAAGTATCTTCGCCATAGTAACGTTTAACAACCGAGTTCGGGATGGATCGGAGTGGTTCCATTACACCATAAGCACCAGGAAAGCTTTGAAAACTTTAAATCCTGTGTCTGCGTTTAGTTTGATGCGCTGCATCTCTTTCGCTCGACCTAATTACATTACCAAGCTTTCCCCAGTTTGTCAACCCCTTTTTGGAATAATTTTTCCCGTCCTGAACGCATCGGGGTCTAGAAACCGGGTTTTTTACGAAAATACCTCGTTGCAGCCCACAGACTCGGTAAAAACCCGGTTTCTGTGCTCAGAGCGCGTCAGCCCTATCACAAATCCAAAAAAGCAGCATCGGTTCCCTGTTCTCGGCGAATCTTCCCATCCTTTACAAACCACGCCACAACCTGCTTAACTGTTAATTGTTCGATCGCCCCCTCAGATTCTACCGCAGTTTGCTTCAACGGTCGCAAAGACGCAACCACCAAATTAGTAAAAAAGTTTTCAAAACTAGCATCAACCTGAATAGACTGTTGAATGCTCTGATCATTCTTAATCCAATCCATCACCTGCTGGTTAGACACCTCAGTTATCGGCCTCCCAGTCTCCCCAGCAATTTGCTTGAGCACCCTCAAACCATAAATTGCCAATCGAGTCGAAAACTTTTCCTTCGACGACAGCAGCGCCATATCAACTTCAGCGCACTCTTCCGGCTTTAAAAAATCTGCTAGCGGTTCCATAGTTATTAGTTATTAGTTATTAGTTACTTGTTATTTGTTATTGCTAATCCGTGACATCCGTGACATCCGTGACATCCGTTAAATCCGCTAAAAAATCCGCTGCCGAACCGACATCCGTTAAATCCGTTACAAAATCCGCTGCCGAACTTCCTTTCTCGCAATCAAATAACCGCAACGGTGCTCCCCATCAATAATCCAGTGAGTGCGCTCTATAGTACAATCCGGCAACACAGCAGCAAACATCTCCAGCTCATTACCGCAAACACTCGGAAAAGTTTCCGCAACATTAGAAATCGCGCAGTTATGTTCCATCAACACAAATCGATCGCCCTTAACATCGCCGCACGTTCCATCATCCACAGACTCTACAGGATACCACTCAGCCATGTAACCTTCATCCCTGCGAAGCTCCCCCAACTTAGTCACCCGTTCTTCCAGCGAACCAGAACCCACCAGCCTGCGGTAATCCGTCGCCTTGCGCTGCCACTGTTTTCGCAGGATACTAATAACTTGCTCACGGCCAACAGTCTCAGCCAAAGTATCCAGAAAAGAAATCGCAAAATCGCCATAACGATTCGGGAATCGATCGCGCCCCAGACTGGTAAGCTCATAAATATGCTGCGGCCGCCCCATACCAGCCTGAACCGACTGATACTGAATTGCCCCCTCCGCCTCCAAATCCTTCAAGTGACGGCGAATCGCCTGCGGGCTCATCTCCAAAGACTCCGCCAACTCAAGAGCCGTCCCCTGACCCCCTTTGAGCAAATATTGCAAGATGTCTTGTTTAGTGGAAGTCTGCTGAGTCTGCATCATCTTCACAAAAAAATATTAATTTGACTTTGACAAGATCGCTGTTGTTAATGTAGCCTAAAATAATAGTAAAGCAACAGACTTGTTGTTTAACTTAACCGAGCAGTCCAGCAGAACCCGCTCAAGCCCAGACAGGGATTGCCCCGTCTGCCATCTTTGAGAGGATTATCTAGAACACTGAACACGCAAAATAATGAGTTCTACCACAGCCCAAACCCTAGTCAACCAGCCCTACAAATACGGTTTCGTCACCGACATCGAGTCAGACACCATCCCCCGCGGCTTGAGCGAAGATGTAGTGCGGCTGATTTCCTCCAAGAAAAACGAACCGGAATTCCTGCTGCAATTTCGCCTCAAAGCATACCGCAAATGGCTGACCATGACCGAGCCCACCTGGCCTCATGTCAACTATCCCGCGATCGACTACCAAAACATTATCTACTATTCCGCGCCCAAACAAAAGCCCAAAAAGCTCAACAGTTTGGATGAAGTTGATCCGACACTCCTCGAAACCTTCGAGAAACTCGGCATTCCCCTATCCGAACAAAGGCGCCTCGGAAATGTCGCCGTCGATGTTGTTTTCGACAGCGTTTCAATTGCCACAACCTTTAGAGAAAAGCTAGCCAAAGACGGCGTTATATTCTGTTCCATCACAGAAGCCGTCAAAGACTATCCCGAACTAATCGAAAAATATCTTGGCACTGTTGTACCAGTCGGCGACAACTTTTTCGCAGCCCTCAACTCCGCCGTATTCACCGACGGTTCCTTCGTTTACATTCCCAAAGGCGTAAAATGCCCAATGGAATTGTCAACTTATTTCCGCATCAACAACGAAGATTCCGGCCAGTTCGAGCGCACCCTAATTATCGCAGAAGAAAACAGCTCTGTGTCTTACTTGGAAGGTTGCACCGCGCCCATGTTTGACACCAACCAACTGCACGCCGCTGTCGTGGAATTGGTAACAATGGATAATGCTGATATCAAATACTCGACTGTGCAAAACTGGTACGCCGGTGATGCTAATGGTAAAGGCGGCATTTACAACTTTGTGACAAAGCGCGGCTTGTGTCAAGGAGTCAATTCCAAGATTTCTTGGACGCAAGTAGAAACAGGTTCCGCGATTACCTGGAAATATCCCAGTTGCGTCTTAGTCGGCGACAACTCGGTAGGTGAATTCTATTCAGTAGCGCTAACAAACCACAAACAGCAAGCTGACACCGGAACTAAAATGATCCACGTCGGCAAAAACACTCGCAGCACGATTATTTCCAAGGGAATTTCGGCGGGAAATTCTGCTAACAGCTATCGCGGCTTAGTAAAAATGGGGCCCAGTGCTAAAGGTGCTCGGAATTATTCTCAGTGCGATTCGATGCTGATTGGGGATAACGCTCAAGCAAATACTTTCCCCTACATTCAAGTGCAGAACCACACTGCTAAAGTGGAACATGAAGCTTCGACTTCTAAAATTGGAGAAGAGCAATTGTTCTTCTTCGCTCAGCGGGGAATTTCCGCAGAAAATGCTATTTCGATGATGATTAGCGGTTTCTGTAAAGATGTTTTCAATCAGTTGCCGATGGAATTTGCGGCGGAAGCTGATAAGTTGTTGAGTCTGAAGCTCGAAGGCAGTGTCGGATAATTTACCCTCTTTAATAGGCAGAGTTCATTGCTGGCAACGTAACGTCAAACCGACAGTCCGGCAAGGGTTGAAACCCCTGCCTCAAAGTTAAAGTCCTCTTAAGAGGACTAATGAGTTTAAAAATTTTCTTCTCAGTCCTCTTCAGAGGACTTAAGCTTTGAGACAGGGAATTCATTCCCTGGCGGACTATCGGTTTAACGTTAAGTTGTCACCAATGGGCAGAGCCTAGGAACGAGAAGAAAAAACTGTAAAGTGCATTGAGGAAAAGGAAAAAAAGAGATGATTGTAGAAAATA
Organism: Microcoleus sp. CAN_BIN18; assembly: GCA_026786085.1. Taxonomy (GTDB): domain Bacteria; phylum Cyanobacteriota; class Cyanobacteriia; order Cyanobacteriales; family Microcoleaceae; genus Microcoleus. Next base: position 3,591 of record JAJAYT010000157.1, read on the forward strand.
GTCAAGTGGTGTTATCCGTCCGCAATTTAACTGCGAATGTGGAAGATACCCAAATCCTTAAGGGTTTGAATCTGGAAATTAAATCGGGTGAAATTCACGCTATCATGGGCCCGAACGGTTCAGGGAAAAGCACCTTATCCAAAATATTAGCCGGCCATCCCGCTTATACAGTAACAGGCGGAGAAGTTACATTTTTAGGTCAAAACTTACTAGAATTACCGCCAGAAGAACGCTCTTTGGCTGGCGTGTTTCTAGCATTCCAATATCCTTTAGAAATTCCGGGCGTTAGCAATGTCGATTTCCTGCGCGTGGCTTACAATGCTCACCGCAAACATCGCGGGCTGGAAGAGTTGGATGCTTTTGATTTCCAAGATTTAATCGAGGATAAGCTGGATGTTGTCAAGATGAATCCGACTTTCTTGGGGCGCAGCGTCAATGAGGGTTTTTCCGGCGGCGAGAAAAAGCGCAACGAGATTTTGCAAATGGCGCTTTTGGAACCGAAGTTAGCTATTTTGGATGAGACTGATTCGGGTTTGGATATCGATGCTCTCAAGATTGTCGCCGGCGGTGTGAATCAGTTGTCAACTGCTGAAAATTGTATGTTGGTGATTACTCACTATCAGCGGTTGTTGAATTACATCATTCCTGATTTCATTCACGTCATGGAAGCTGGTAGAATTATCTTGACTGGCCCGAAAGAGTTGGCGCTGGAATTGGAAGAACGCGGTTATGACTGGGTTGTGGAAGAGGAAGCAGCAGGAGTTGGCGCGCGATGATAAATACTCAGGTTGCTACTAGAGAAATGTTTTTGGCTGGTTTGGTGAATCAGTGCGAAAAATTGGGCGAAGCTAATGGCAAAAGTTCTGCTTACGGGTTGGATGATTTGCGCGACATTGCGACTCAATACGTTCTGTCTGCAAGTTTTCCGACTGTGAGGGATGAAGAATGGCGGTTTACTGATTTGTCATCGCTTTTGCAAACCCAGTTTAATGTGCCCCAGAGCAATCAGTCAGCAATTCAACTGTCTGATATCATTATGCCCGTGAAAGACAAGAACGATTTACCTTTAAGATTGGTATTTGTCAACGGTGTTTATGCGCCGGATTTGTCAACGGTGAAGTCGTCGGAATTTTATGCTGGTAATCTATCTAATGTACCCGAAAAATATCGATCGCGCATCACCGATGTTTTGAGCAAGCACAGCCAGCAAACCGAAGTGTTTACAGCGCTGAATATCGCGGGTTTGGTGGATGCTGCGGTGGTGTTCGTACCGGCCAATATGTCGATCGCACTTCCGATTCACTTACTCTTCCTGACCGCACCAGGCGCATCTCCGACTATGTGTCAGCCACACTGTGTGGTTATAGC
>JAJAYT010000158.1 GCA_026786085.1 Microcoleus sp. CAN_BIN18
ATTTGCCACAGCATTTGAAAAGTGTTGTATCCGTCAACTTTAGCCGCATCTTCTAAATCTTTTGGCAACTGTTGAAAGAAACTTCGCATCACCAAAATTGTTAGTGGTAGATTGATAGCGGTGTATGGAATAATTAAGGCTAAATAATTATTGCCTAAGTTCAAAGCTTTGACAATTTCCAACAGTCCCAAAAATAGTAGCACCGCCGGAAACAGGGTGACAATCGTTATAGCTGCGAGGATAATTTTCTCGCTCCACAGCCGCAACCGAGCCAAAGCGTAAGCTGCGGGCGCGCCTACAGTTAAACACAGTAATGTTGAAGAAATTGAAACAAAAGCGCTATTTAAAATGTAAAGTGCAAACGGGCGACGTTGGAACAAGGAGATGTAATGCTCGAAGGTAATTCGTTTGGGAATATAGACGTTGGGAATCGCCGAAATATCCGCATTTACTTTGAAAGAAGTCAGCACCTGCCAGACGATCGGTGCAAGGAAATATACGACAATTAAGAGCGCTGAGATTGGCAAGATTAATTGCCGGATGTCAAAGGTTTTTTTTGTGGTAAGTTGTTCGCGGGCGATCGACATAATTTATACCAATGAAAGGAACGTGTTAAGTTGTTCTGCATTTAGATTTAACTTTTTGGGGCGGGCAAGATGCCCACCCCACAAGAGTTTTAAGAAATAGTCGTATTGAAACTCTTGTGGCGTGGGCTTCTAGCCCGCGCATGGGGCGAGAAACGTAAGTCGCAATCTAAAATCCAAAATCTAAAATAGACATCGACCATATTTCTTGTGGAACAGGCATCCTGCCTGTTCAAAATTTGCTTTTCTGGAGATGTCTAATCCAAAATCGTCTTAATTTCCTCCGGCTGCATTGATACGGGCTCTCGATAACAGGTAAGCGGCGATCGCTACTGCGGCCACTAACAGCAAAAAAGTACACACCACCAAAGCCGCCCCATACCCAAAGTCTAAATACCTCATTACCGTGCTGTAAATGTAGATAGAAACCGTCTCCGTTGCCCCCGCCGGCCCCCCTCCCGTCATCACCTGAATCAAGTCAAAAATGCCGAAAGCTTGGGCAAATCGAAACAGCAAAGCGATCACAATTTGGGGCATCAGCAGCGGCAAGGTAACTTGACGGAAACTCTGCCAACTACTCGCGCCGTCAATGGCGTGTGCTTCGTACAAATCACCGGGAATCGATTGCAATCCCGCTAACAAAAGCAAGCTGACAAACGGCGTTGTTTTCCAGACATCTGCTGTAATCACTGCCATCATTGCCAAAGTTGGATCTCCCAGCCAACTAATACTATTTTTAATCAATCCCAAGCGGAGCAAAATGTCATTAATTACGCCGTATTGGTCGTTAAAAATCCACGCCCAAGCTACACCCATTAATGCAGTCGGCAGGGCCCAAGGTAGCAGGGAAATTGTGCGGACAATGCCGCGCCCTGTGAAAGACTGATTTAAGACTAAAGCAATGCCCATGCCTAGAATTAACTCTAGTACAACAGAGGCGATCGTAAATACAGTCGTATTTCCTAAAGTCTGCCAGAAACGCCCGTCACCTAACATTCGACTGTAGTTAGCAAAACCGGAAAAAACCAGTTTTAATTCAGTACCGAGGTTTTGGGTAAATAAACTCAGCCAAAAAGCGCGCAATATTGGGTAAGCAAATACTAGCAGCAGAATTATTAAAGCTGGTGCTACTAATATCCATCCGGTTTTTTGTTCGCGCTGTCGCATTTTGTCTAATTGCATATTTTAAGATTCTATTCTATTTCTTCAGTCCGCGGAGGCGGACTTTGTTTTTGTAGCCCCGAATTCCATTCGGCGGGTTCTATTATTTCGGTTGTTTCAAACTGCCTAATAAATTACGAGTTTCGCTAGCTGCTGCTTTCATTGCTTGTTCTGCACTCATTCTCCCGGTAAAAGCTGAACTCAAATAGCGCTGCAAGATATCAGAAGCTTGAGCGTATTGTGCTATGGGCGGGCGCAAAACTGGCTGTTCCACTACTTTTAGCAGTTGCGGGTAGTGGGGATATTTGGCGACTATTTCTTTGTTGGTAAATAGGGATTTGTAACTGGGAACTAAACCTGTTTCCAAAATAAATTTGCGTTGGGTTTCCTCGCTGGTAAGATACTGAATTGCTTTCCACGCTTGTTCTGGATGTTTTGAGGTTTTGGCAATTCCCCAGCCCCAGCCGCCCAAGCAGGAACCGCCTGTTTTACCGATACTGCTGAGCATTGGTTCGATCGCAATTTTGCCTCTAACCTTCGATCCCTCAGCATTTGCTAGCTTCCAAACATAGGGCCAGTTTCGTAAAAATAGGGCTTTACCGTTTTGAAACAAAAGTCTGGTTTCTTCTTCGCCGTAGGTGGTGACACCGGGCGGAGAAATGCCAGAGGCGATCGTATTTTTGAGAAATTCCACTGCTTTAATTGCCTCCGGTTTATATAACCCAACTTCAAAAGTTTGAGGGTTAGCCCAGAAGCCGCCGAAACCGGAGAGCACTTCGACAAACATGGCAGATACTCCCTCGTATTGTTTACCTTGCCACAAATAACCCCAAGTGGCTTTTCCCTGTTTCTGCAAGTTTTGAGAGATTTTCACCATGTCTTCAAAAGTTTTCGGCGCTGTAATTCCGGCTTGTTCTAAAATGTCTTTGCGATAGTAAAGCATTCCGGCATCGGAAGCGTGGGGAATTCGGTAAAGTTTGCCTCGATACCGCCCGCCTTCGACGTTACCTGGGATAAATTTTGATAGTTGTTTAGGAGAAATTTTATCTGTCAAATCTCTTACCCAACCTGCGGCTGCAAATTTGGGAACCCACACAATATCCATGTTGATGATGTCGTAGGGCGACTCGCCTAAAAGAAAGGCTGATGTGTAAAGATTTTCTACGAGGTTTGAGTCAAAGGGCCCTTCTATAAGATCGATCCGAATGTTGGGGTTTTTTTGTTCAAATTCTTTGACAGATGGTTTCCAGTTTGCAATGTCTTGGCCTTGCATTAACATGGTGAGCACGACTGGCTGTTGAGTCAGTGCCGGCAGGATAAATAAAAGCAAGATGGTGGCTAATGCGATCGCGAATAAGGCTAAAAGATGAGGCTTTTTCCTTAGTTGCGGCGGAGAATTTATTTTGTGCATTGGCTTTTGAGATGTGGCTGTACGATCGCCTTATTTCTCTCATAACTCGCTTTCTGTGGTTTCGCGGGATTTAGCAAGTTTGTGCAATAAAAATTTAAGTAAACTTTAGCTTACTTAATAATCCTTGAGTGAAGAGTGCAAATTGTGATTTAATAAGCTCGATCGCGAGTTAAGTCAACATCTATCTACAGATAGATATTTAGATATAGCCGAGTCTCAGAAAGATGAGGTACTATGCGGCATAGGGCATAGGGCATAGGTCATAGGGCATAGGGCTTGCGGGCATAGGGCTTGCGGGCATAGGGCATACCTCACCACGCTTGAGAACCGCTATATAACCTTTTCCAGGTAAATCATATCAATTCCGGCTTAACCGGAATGATCAGCGAGGAGACGGAACCTGTTCTCGGAC
>JAJAYT010000159.1 GCA_026786085.1 Microcoleus sp. CAN_BIN18
GTTAAATCCGTTGTTTTTCTCACAGTGTTTTTGTCACAGTGAGGAAACCCAAGTTGCACGTTTCTTTGCAGCGGGTTCTAAGAACAATATCATCCCTCTTCAGGGGTATTTTCACAACAAAATGTAATTATTTGTCATAAAAAGTTACATAGGAGACAGATTTTTGGGTTTGTAGTGAGGACTTCAGTCCTCACTACAAGCCTGGTTCGATATCACGCCGGGGCTTGCTGCGGTCTGCCCCAGACAATCCGTTCTTGCTTGTACACAACCATACCAGGCTTCGCACCTTTCGGCTTGTATACATATTTCGGTTCTGTATAAACCACGGGGACTTGTTCGCTGTGGCGGGCGCGACTGTAGTAAGCAGTCATGTCGGCGGCAAATTGCAAATCGGTTTCCTCAGCAACTTTACCGGGTGTGAGACGCAGCAAGGCGTGACTTCCGGGAATCTCTAGGGTGTGAAACCACAAATCGTAGTCGTTGGCGGTGCGAAAGGTGAGTTGGTCGTTTTGGCGGTTGTTGCGCCCGATTAATAATTCAAAGCCGCTGGGGGTTTGGTAGCGGTGAAATTCGATCGCAGCATTTTTGTCACTGCTACGGTAATCTGGTACAACTAGATATTTTTGCTGGATCAGTTCTTCGCGGATTTCGGCGAGGGTTTGCAAATCTTGGGTGTTGCGGTAGGTTTCCAATACCGAAAGTGCGGCTTCGACTTGTTCTAAATAATCGATTTCTTCTTGTACGGCGGCTAACAAAGGTTCTACTGCAATGCGGGCTCTTTTAAGTTTTTGGTGTTTTTTGTAGATGGCTTGAGCGTTTTGAACGGCGTTTTTTTCGACGTTTAGCGGAATGACAACTGGTTTTTCGGTTTCAAAGTCGGGGAGGGAGATTGATTTCATTCCAGGTTGCCAATGCTGCAAGTTTGCCATTAACAAGTCGGCTTGGGATTTGTGCGTGTCTGCGCCTGCGGATTGCTGCAATCGTTCTTTAAATGTGTTGGCTTTGAGGCGCAGTTTTGCTAGGACGTTGTTGAGTTTTTGGGTAAGTTGATGCCGCAGTTGGGCGAATACTTGTTGGTTGATTTCGCCTGTATAGTAACTGTTGAGTATTTCTTGGACGGAACAGTTCGGCAGCGGATTTTGTAGCGGATTTAACGGATTGAGGGAGTTAGATTCGTTGGCAGGATTTGGCTGTTTTTCGTCGGGTTTTGGCCAGTCGATGACGCTGTAGCCTTCGGGGGTAAAACTTGGTTGAAATTTGGAGTTTTCTAGACATTGCAGCCAGTATTGCCAGCGCTGAAATAGTTGCTGCCATTGGTGGGGATTCAGGCTGTCGGTGGATTGTTCGGGGTCGAGATTTGCCGATCGAATCATGGACACAACTAAGGCTTTACTCAACCCTCGGTAATTCTTCAACAGATTGGTCTTTAATTGCCCAGGAACCAGGCTAATTCGTTCTTTCCAGCGATCGAGAGATTCGCTCAAACTCGGCACTGCATCGGTCAAAGAAGGGGGCAATTCGTAGGGTTGCCCGGTTTGGACGGGGCGGACGCTGGACTGTTTGAGGCCGACTTGGTGGGCGCAGGTGACAACGAGATTGTCTTGGGCGGTGAGGATGACGTTGCTGTATTTGCCCATGATTTCGGCGTAGAGATGCCAGAGGGCTGGTTCGCCGGGACGTTTGGCGAATTGCAAGTCGATGACTCTTTCCCAAGGGGAGACGGGGGCGATGGAAACTAGGGCTAAGCCGCTGAGTTGGTGGCGCAGTTGTTCGCTGAAGGTGAAGGTGTCGGGAATCCGGGGCGGGGGGTCGCCGACGCAGATGCGGGCTGCTGTTGGATGGGATGAAATGTCTATCCAGCCCCGTTGATTCATGGTGCGGAGGGCCAGGGACACGGTAAATCGATCGCGCTGGTAGACTTGTTCTAGGCGCGCTGGCAGCCATTTGGCTCGCAGTTCGCTGCAAGTGGCGGTTAAAGTTGTAAAGTCTACGGGTTGCACGGTGGCCTCTTTTGCGATCGATCGAACTATGTACTTCTATACTGACAGATATTGGTCATATTTAACCGATATTATCAAAATTTTGAAACCAGATTTGAAAAGATATATCAGATGCCGGCAAGATGCCTACCCATAATCCAATACGGTTCAGTTAACGCTATTTGTCATTGCGAGCGTCCCCGCGAAGCAATCGCAGAGAGTATGTCAGTTATCAGTTAACTGATGTGCATCCTAAGCAATTAGCTTCTTAACTGAACCATATTGCCCCACAATCACTCTCTCTTCTCTCTTCTTGTGGAACAGGCATCTTGCCTGTTCCTAAATATCTTCGCTCAAGCCTAGTAAATTCCTGTTATTGTTGGTTAAATGGAAAACATATCTGTTCTAGAACAAGCCTCTAAATCAAATACTAAACCATCTGCCGCCGCCGTAGTCGCAGCGCTACTAGAATCTGAGAAAAACGCGAAAAAAAATAAAATTCGCTATTCTTTTGAGCAGTTAACCGGCAATTGGCGCTTGTGCTTTATCACTGGCACGAAAAAGACTCGACAAAAAGCGGGAATTGTGTTAGGCGCGGGACGTTATATCCCTGAGTGGGTGGCGAAAATTCAAATTGCTTATTCGGCCCAAGCTGTTGCTGAAGGGGAATCGCCTAGTGAAATGGGCAGGGTGGAGAATTCGGTGCTCGTTGGTGCGATCGAGCTAACTCTTTCCGGGCCGACTAAGTTTTTGGTAAATAAGAATATTTTAGCTTTTGATTTTACCAGAATTGCGGTGAAATTGTTGGGTAAAACTGTGTATCAAGGATTTATTCGCGCTGGTGAATCGCGGGAGGCGGAATTTTTTAGTTTGAGTGTGGGGAAGCAGGCATTTTTTGCATATTTTTTGATAGAAGATGGGATAATTGCCGCGAGGGGAAGGGGCGGCGGATTGGCTTTGTGGGGGAGAGTGTAAGCTGTGAATGATAAATGAGTAGGTTATACTTTTACTTGCTGTTGTTGATTGCTTTGATATTCTCCAAAATAGTAGCTTCCAGCGTGCGATCGCCTATTTCTCGCGCGATCGCCAAAGCTTGGTTGTAGTATTTCAATGCCTCTTGTGGTTGAGAAATGCTGTAGTAGACTACACCAATATTATTCAAAGTAGTACCTTCCATACTACGATCGCCCACTTCCCGAAGAATAGGTAAAGCTTGGTTATAATATTTCAAAGCCTCTTGTGGTTGAGAAATGCTGCGGTAGACTTCACCGATATTATTCAAAGTAGTAGCTTCTCCGCTGCGATCGCCCACTTCCCGCGCCATCGGCAAAGATTGGTTAAAATATTTCAATGCTTCTTGCGGCTGTTCCATATTGTTGTAGACTAAAGCGATATTATTCAAAGTAGTAGATTCCCCAGCCCGATCGCCCACTTTCCGCACAATTTGCAAAGATTGGTTCAAATATTTCAATGCTTCTTGTGGCATTGAAAGGCTGCGGTAGGCTTCACCCATATTATTCAAAGTAGCAGCAACTCCTTGGTCATTGCCCAATAATTCTCGCATAATTGGCAAAGCTTGGTTCAAGTATTTCAATGCTTCTTGTGACTGTCCCATCCTGTTGTAGTTAAAACCAATTCCATTGAGTGCTGAGGATTCAAACCATCTAAATTTTAATGGTCGCGAAATGGCTAGAACCTGCTGCCATGTTTCGATCGCCTGTTTGGGTTTTCCTTGTTCTCCCTGTTGCCTTGCTAGATCTGTAAGTCTCTGTAATTCTTGACTCTGTGTACTTGGGCTTTGTGCCCAAGTAGGTTGCACCATCAGCGGCACAGTCAGAGGAGTCAAACACACACCCCAAATCAAAACACTGCTGATAATTCGTTTCATACTTTTCATGATTCACCAAATTCGATTAATAGAATAGGCATCAAACGCAGAATATTTACTTAATCTCAGTCTCCCTTCCACCATTGCTTGTGCGACGAGCAAGCGATATTCAGACATACCAATTTTCTATTTGTAAGTCTAGAAAATCGGCAAAATCTGACACATTGTTCGTTACGAGTATCAAGTCGTTAACTTTAGCAATTGCCGCAATTTGACTGTCTGCAAATGAAGGTGTCTTGCCAATACTAGCTAAACGCGCTCTTTCTGTACCGTGCCAGATGGCAGCATTAACATCATAAGACAGCATAGGAATTTGAGGTTTAACCACCTCGTTGAGATACTTTTCTATGTTTCGACGTTTTCTGGATTCAGGAAGTCGTTTACACCCGAAAAGAAGTTCGTGATACACGACAGTTGCCGTTGCAATTTCGTGTTTGTGCCGCTCTAACATTTCCACCACATTTCGATTGGGAATCGGTCGAGTTGGTTCCGAAAGCACGTTAGTATCTAATAAAAATCGCCAAATCACAAAATAACCTCGCGCCCCGGTGATGAATCCCTGACTCCCTCAAAAACTTCAGGCCCAATTCCTTCTTCTTCTAAATTGTTTTCTTGACGGAACTTTTGGAGTGCTTCCCAAAAATTTTGAGGTTGATCGATATGGCGTTCTTTCTCAATTTGGGCAATAATTCCAGCTAGTTCGGCGGATACGTTAGTCAATTCTTTAGCTTTTTCAAGCAGGCGATCCACCAGCCGTGATGGCAATAACTCCAGCGGCTCATCAAAGTCATCAGAAGTTGTAATTATTTTTTTATCGCTCCCAAATCTGCTGCGTTTAGGCGATGAATCTTGAACTTCATCGAAAGTTTCTTGTTCGCTTCCTGGTTTGATTTCTTTGCCTTGGATCGGGTCAGATTTCATTGTTTGCCTGAGATAAACTGCATACATCAGGTCATGCCATGTAAAGTTTTCAGGCAGTTTATCGATTAAGCTGCGGGCTTCTTCTTTGATGTTAATAGTTTCCATCGGTTTTGGTAAACAGAGTATGGATTCTAATTCTAGTGTAAGCGGTATTTAAGCGATCGCACTTTGAGCAAAAGTTCATTGCAACTGATATCTTGCACCTGTTGCAATAGTCCGGCAGAGGTTTAAACCCCCGACGGACTTAATTCGGTTAGCCCGCCCTGGTATCTTTAAACAGCCGATCGCACCCACACAACCTCAAACACTCCGTCAGGAACAAACCGACACAAAGCCCTCAAACGATCGTCCGCATCTTGGCGGTTAAAAAAACGAGCAATTGTGTAATGCTGAGCATTCGGTAAAATCCGCACGATCGCCCAAGAATTGCGATCGTCGCCCATAATCGGAGAATGGGCTTTTCTGAGAGTGTGGAGATAACGGGCGATCGCACTACCCTTAATATTCGCCGCCACGCGCTCAATCACCATCGCCACCAAGCTTTCCAGCTCTTGCTGAGTCAACTGCGCGCGATCGGCATCAAAATCGTCATCCGAGTAGCAGCGGATGCGTGACAGCAGTTGCGTAACGCCAAAGTCATCCAAAGCTTGTTGATAGCCGCGGGTATATTCGCTCTCGTCGCTTCCAGGCCTTACCATAGAGATTGCCTCCTTGTTTATTAGGGGCCATAAGCCAGCGACGAACTTTACTAGGGAGCGCGCTGGCTTTTGACTTATCAAGAGCATACCGCATAGTGCAGCACATTGCAACACTACGCAGCATTATGGACAAGATTGCCTAAAATACTGCACACTGGCGATCGGCTTAAATAAGAAACAATTAACTTCTAATGGCTAAACGCATATCAACCTCAATAGCAGAAGGAATCTATGAGCTACTCCAAGAGTGGGCAAATGAAGAACGGCGCTCAATCAGCGGCTTATCAGCATTTCTTTTAGAGCAAGCTGTCAGAGAACGCCAAAAGCAAAAACAGCCCCCGCCTTCGGATGAAAAGCAGGAGAAAAATTAAGTGCAGTTTGGGCGATCGCCCTTTAAACAACTATGAAATTTATTGGCATAGACTTAGGTTGGAGTTCAGGGGCCAGTGGTTTGTGCTGCTTGAGTTGGGAAAATAACCAATTACAATTCATCGAGTGCGATCGCCTCTTAGCAACCAACGACATCCTCACCTGGATCGACACCCAAATCTCCCCAACCGAAGCAGCCATCATCGCCGTAGACGCGCCCACAATCATCAGCAATCCTACGGGAATGCGCCTCGCCGACAAACTCACGCACAAACACTTCGGGCGCTACCACGCAGGCTGCTATCCCGCCAACCTTTCCCGCCCCTTCGCCCAAAAAACAGTAGAATTCGGCCTCAGTTTAGAAGCCAGAGGATTTGTCCACGCACCAACAATCACAGCTCAAGAATTAGGGCGATATCAAATAGAAGTCTATCCCCATCCAGCCACAATCAATCTATTTCAATTAGAGCGAATAATCAAATACAAAAAAGGAAAACTGGCAGAACGTCAACTAGAATTGATGAAGCTCTACCAGTATATTATAGATATTTTACCGACTCTCAAACCATCTCTAAATCTCGCCAATGTCGCCAATAAAAATCCGCGTTCATCAGCGTTCATCAGCGGTTCAAACCTCCCCGAAATCCTCAGCAGTATCGCTACCCTCAAAGCCTTAGAAGACCAATTAGATGCCTTACTGTGCGCTTATATCGGCGCGCACTGGTGGTACTGGGGAATCGAGCGGAATCTCGTATTGGGCGATCGCACAACCGGCTACATCGTCATACCTTTGCGAGAGTCATGAGTTTCGAGATACGATACCAAATCCAGTTAATTTACCCAACTCTTCCAGCCCGCGGAGGCGGGCTTTGTTTGTGTAGGCGCGAATTCGATTCGCCCGGATTTGGTATTACTCTACTCTTCCAGCCCGCGGAGGCGGGCTTTGTTTGTGTAGGCGCGAATTCGATTCGCCCGGATTTGATATTACCCAACTCTTCCAGCCCGCGGAGGCGGGCTTTGTTTGAGTAGGCGCGAATTCCATTCGCCCGGATTTGTGTAGGCGCGAATTCCATTCGCCCGGATTTGTCATGAATGATGAGTTTGGAATTATCAATTAATAATTCTCTTCAACTCAAAATTCTTTAATGTGCCCAAAGAATCACACCAACTTCATAAGGACTGCTGAGATTATCGTGCTTCGGCAAAACCCGCAGCGACAAACCTTGCAAACCGCTAGAAGTATAAGTAATGTCAGCCGTATA
>JAJAYT010000160.1 GCA_026786085.1 Microcoleus sp. CAN_BIN18
AAAATAACAATTACTTGCCGGGTTTTTAAAAAAAAAAAACCGGTTGCTTCGGGCGAACACCCGCCGGCTTATCGCTGTCCTTCGGCCCGCACTACAAACCTATCGCACGTGCGTGCGGTTAATCGATCGAACGCGATATCAGCCGGCTCCGCACGCTACTAACTAAACCGAAGAAGAAACAGTAGCCACCGCCTCAGAACTCGGGAAAAACCTTTGAGTAATCCAAGCAGTTATAATATGAGAAAGCAATCCCATCGGCCCAGCAAACAAACACAAAGCCAAAGAATGAATCGTCCAAACTCCTGTGCGCTGTCCTTCCAAATAAATCCAGCGCCCCACAAACAAATCCATCACTAAAAAATGTATCCATCCCGTAGCCGCCGCCGTTTCTTCCCCCAGAAATTTAGCAATATCTGCCAGCTTGGGATTGGACAAAGCAGCCGCATTTTCGGGAGTCAGACTGCTACCAAACAAATATATGTACAAGGCGGCGAGCACTGCAAACGGAATAAAGGAATTCATCACTTTTCGGGTAATTCCCCAGTTGGGTAATAAAATCATAATTGCCCAGAAAGGCAAAACGAACACATTACCTACATTGAAAATTAGTTCTGGTGTCATAGTTGGATGTTGGCTCCTGCGAATTAATGCAATTAAGTCTGTTAAGATTACTTTACACAATTTTTGCTAAATTTTCTCAAAATCCCCAAAAAAGACTCATCCACAAATCAAAGATAATTGCTATAATGATCGCAGATAAAGAACTTATAAGACAATACGGTTCACTTAAGACAGATCCCCCCTAACCCCCCTTAAAAAGGGGGGGACAAGAAAGCTCTTAAAGTCCCCCTTCTTAAGGGGGATTTAGGGGGATCTCCGGGGCGTAAATAGTGTTAAGTGAACCGTATTGACTTATAAGATGTTCTACCGATCGCACACCTGACAAAAGGTTCGTAGTGAGGACTTTAGTCCGCAGATTTTTGAAGGACTAAAGTCCTCACTACGAACCTTTTGGATTTTGGGTAATTGACTGAACACGCTAATCATAGCGGTAAGGTACGCAATGCGCGCCCTATTAACTAAAATCCCATGACAACAACTTATAATAATTTTCCAGATTGGTGCAAGCACAAAGATAATATTTCTCCCGGTGCCAAACATACCGTAGAAACATTGTTGCAAATATCAGATACGGCAGAGTGCGATCGGGCAAATCAACTGCTTTCGAGTATAACAGAACTAAATCTCAAACTTTCTCAACTTACCGATATCAGTCCTCTCTCATCTTTCACTCAACTAACTAATCTCATCCTCGACAGCAATCAAATATCAGACTTAACTCCCCTGCAATCTTTGATCAACCTGAAAACTCTGGTGATGGATGTCAATCAAATATCAGATATCAGCCCGCTTTCATCTCTGACAAATCTGACTAGACTCGTTCTCGATACCAATCAAATATCAGACATCAGTCCCCTAGCGTCTCTGACTAATCTTACTGGACTTGTCTTGTTTGACAACAAAATTTTTGACATCAGTGCCGTCAAAAAATTAACCAACTTAAAGGCGTTGATTCTGTACAAAAATCAAATTTCCGATCTCGCTCCTCTGGCAAGTTTAACTGAACTTCAGACACTCTATCTTTACAATAATAAAATATCGGATATCAGCCCGCTGGCTTCCTTAAAAAATCTTAATACGCTGTTTTTATTTGAAAATAAGATATCTGACCTGACTCCACTCAAATCCTTGACAAACTTAAAGAAATTGGTTTTATTTGAAAACAAGATATCTGATATTAGTGCTTTGGCATCCCTAACTAACTTAATTGAACTAAACCTCGGTAATAATCAAATATCTGACATCAGCCCGCTAAAATCGTTAACCAATTTGACTCAACTTTATCTATTCAATAATTGGATTTCTGATAGCCGCCCTCTGCAAGCTTTAAACAACTTGTTTTTGCTCGACTTGTACAACAATCAAATCTCTGATATCACTTCTCTGCAATTTTTGCAAAAGTTAACTACGCTTGACTTGCGGGGGAATCCGATTCTTAGTAAAGTTTGTCCTGTCAATCGTGAATCTATATGCCGGTTTTAATTATTAAGGTGGAGGCGAAATGACGATTTATGTAGTATAATGTTGAACGTCAATATCAGGAGAAAGTGATGACTGCACACGATGCTTTGATGTTAGGATTGCTGCTGTTGCCGGGTTTGGCTTTGTCGATCGCAGTTATGGGCGCTTTTGCCGCTGGTGGATAAACTGTTCGTAGTGAGGACTTTAGTCCTATTTGAAATTATAAGGAGCGCAAATTAAATAACTTACAATTTTAATTGTTATTGTGGAACAGGCATCCTGCCTGTTCAAGACGGGCGGGACATCCCACAAACTTGTGGAAGTTATTTAATTCTCATTCCTAAGAGGACTAAAGTCCTTACTACGAACCTGTTGCTACAAATTTACAAGAATTGTGCAGTCAAATCGGAATTTACCAGGGTATTTGCACACAAAATACCCGATGCTGCGACGGCCGGCACGCCAATTCCCGGCATGGTACTGTCTCCCACCCGATACAAGCCTTTGACTGGTGTCTGTGGCCCCGGAAAAGTGCCTGTTCCGGCGGCGATTGCAGGGCCGTAGGTTCCTTGATATCGGTGCAAAAATCGGGCGTGGGTTAGCGGTGTGCCGATCGACTCCAGGACGATTCGCGATCGCAAATCCGGTATAATCCTTTCTAAAGCTTGAAACAAAGATTGCGATCGCACTTGCTTTTTTTCCTGATAACTATCGCCGTATTCCCAACCTGCATAGGGTTCTAAAGTATAAGCGTGAATTGCGTGATGTCCGGGCGGCGCGAGAGTTCTATCCCAAACTGTTGGAATCGAAATCATGCAAGTATTTCCGGGTACTGTAATATCAACCTTGCTGTCATGAATGACGACGTGGTGGCCAGTCAATCCTTCGAGTCCTTCGGCTTTAATGCCTAAATGTAAGTGCATGAAACTGTCTACTGCTGGCATCGACAAGCTATTTTTTCGGTAACTTTCCGGCAAATCTTCGGGCCGCAGTAACTTTGTATAAGTATCCCAAACTGTGGCATTTGAAATCACAATTGGGGCGCGAATAGTTTCGCCATTTTGCAAACGAACTCCGGTGGTTTTGCCGGATTCAATTAATATTTGTTCCACGGGAGTTCCCAGGCGCAATTTTCCTCCCCAGCGCTGCAAACCTCTGACTAACGCATCGACGATCGCACCGCTGCCTCCTACAGGATATTCGATCGCCGTTCGCGATCGTTCGCCAATCATAAAAGCTATTTCTGGCGCGACAGTTCCGTGCGCTTTCAAGCCCGACAGCAAAAAGCACTCCAAGTCGATCAAACGCCGCACCCAAGGGTCTTGTACGTCCCGATCCATCAAGGAACCTGCTGAACTGGCGATCGCACCTACCAACGGTAACAGCTTCAGCAAAGCACCCGAATACCTAGACAGCAAAACAGGTATCAACTGCCAGTCCGATCTCAGCGCTAAAGCTGGAATTCCACGCAAAGCTTCATACAAAACTAATAAATTTTCTTGAAATCTATGTAATTCTACAGAACCTTGCGGTGTGAATTTAGCCACAGCATCTAAGTAATTTTTCGCATCAGCATAAACTGGCAAACTTCCCTCGGGAAAATGGTAATGACCCAGAGGATCGTAGGAAATTGCTGCGATCGATTCCTCCAACATATTAAGGACTTGTGACAAAGGATTGAGCGACTGCGGGTCACTCAAACCGCAATAAAAAGAAGGCCCCGAATCAAAGTGAAATCCCCGGCGCGAAAAGCTGTGAGCCGCCCCGCCCGCTATGGTGTGGCTCTCGCAGACGAGTACCCCCTTCCCGTAGCGAGCGAGCATCGAACCCGCCACTAAGCCGCCAATACCGCTGCCAATTACGATCGCATCAAAGTCTTG
>JAJAYT010000161.1 GCA_026786085.1 Microcoleus sp. CAN_BIN18
AAATGTAACAGAAATTTACAAAGAGCGTCAATCTAGTATAGTGTCGTGAGAACCGTCCAGCAGGTAGTAAAAACCGCCCCTAATGCTGAGTCTGTAGGGTGTGCTTAGCAAGCACCAGTATTTAGGGTGTGCACCGCGCACCAGTATGTAGGGTGTGCACCTTACCCCAATTTCACGCTGTATCCGCGATCGCAAAATTCATTTGATCTGGTAAGTTTTCAGTTAAGAAATTATAAGTTTTGCGTTAATAAATTACGATTAAAACTCTGCCGCAGGCATGACGAATCGCAGCAAAATTATGCGTTATGATTTATCAGTTTGGATTTGAACTAACAAATCCCAATTACCAAATCGCCATTACCAAATCAAAATTACCAATCATCCATAAAAAATTATGCCCAACTCAATGTTAAATAACGACCCATTGTGGTTCAAAGACGCGATTATTTACGAAGTACCAATTCGCGCTTTTGCAGACAGCAATGCAGACGGCATCGGCGACTTTCGAGGACTGACAGAAAAACTAGATTACCTGCAAAACTTGGGAGTAACAGCAATTTGGGTACTGCCATTTTTTCCCTCGCCACTTCGAGACGACGGCTACGATACATCTCACTATACCACTGTCAACCCAATTTACGGCACATTAGACGACTTTAAAGACCTTTTAGAAGCAGCGCACCAGCGCGGAATTCGAGTCATTATTGAGTTGATCGTCAACCACACTTCCGACCAGCACGCTTGGTTTCAGAAAGCACGCCGCGCTCCGAAAGGCAGTAATGAAAGAGATTTTTACGTGTGGAGTGACACGCCGGAAAAATATCAAGATGCTCGCATCATTTTCCAAGATTTTGAGACTTCAAATTGGGCTTGGGATTCGGTAGCAAAAGCTTATTACTGGCACCGTTTTTATTCCCACCAACCCGATTTAAATTATGACAATCCTGCCGTCCGTCAAGCCATCTTAGATGTGGTAGATTTCTGGTTACAACTGGGAGTTGACGGACTGCGGATGGATGCAGTGCCTTATCTATACGAGCGCGAAGGCACTAACTGCGAAAATTTGCCAGAAACTCACGTATTTCTCAAGCATTTGCGCAAGCACGTAGATGAGAAATTCCCGAACCGGATGCTGCTAGCTGAGGCGAATCAGTGGCCGGAGGATGCGGTTGAGTATTACTCGGGTGGGGATGAATGTCACATGAACTTTCATTTTCCGCTAATGCCGCGTTTATTTATGGCTTTGCATATGGAAGATAGCTTTCCAATTAGCGATATTCTCCAGCAAACTCCGCAGATTCCTAATAACTGTCAGTGGGCATTGTTTTTGCGGAATCACGATGAATTGACGCTGGAAATGGTGAGCGATGAAGACCGAGATTATATGTATCGGGTTTATGCTCAAGATACTCAGGCGAGAATTAATTTGGGTATCCGCCGCCGCTTGGCTCCGCTGATGGCAAATAACCGCCGCCGCATTGAGTTGATGAATGCTTTGCTGCTGTCTCTTCCTGGTACGCCTGTGCTTTACTACGGCGATGAAATTGGCATGGGTGATAATATCTATTTGGGCGATCGCAATGGGGTGCGAACTCCGATGCAGTGGAGTAGCGATCGCAATGCCGGTTTCAGTCGCGCTAACCCGCAGCGGCTGTACGCGCCGCCAATTGTTGACCCTGAATATCACTACGAATCTGTTAACGTGGAAGCGCAGCGGGCGAATCCGAGTTCACTTTGGTGGTGGATGAAACGCTTGATTGCTGTTCGCCAGCGCTTCCAAGCATTCGGCCGCGGAACTTGCGAGTTTTTGTACCCCGAAAACCGCAAAGTTTTAGCTTTTGTGCGCACATATCAAGACGAACATATTCTGGTAGTGGCTAATTTGTCGCGCTTCGTGCAGACGGCAGAATTAGACCTTTCTCCGTTTAAAGGTGCTGTTCCGGTGGAGATTTTCGGTCGTGCTGAGTTTCCGGCAGTTGGCGAGTCGCCTTACTTTTTGAGCTTGAGTCCTCACACGTTTTACTGGTTTACTCTTACTGTCAAACAAGAAGATTTTTCGCTGCACGGTTTCAAAACAGACTTGCCGAGTTTGGCGGTTATCGGCAATTGGGAAACTGCTTTTTCGACAAGTCAATTAAGCGAGATGCTGCTCTCTCTTTTGCCGAATTACTTGCGGTGCATTCGCTGGTTTGGTGGTACAGATAGGACAATTCAATCATTAGAAATAAGTGAGGTTGTGCCTGTTCAATGTAAAGATAGTGCCGGGGAAGAATCTATAGTTTACATTCTGTTTTTGCAGTTGAATTATACTGAAGGTATGCCGGAAACTTACGTGTTGCCTGTAGGTTGGGAAGAGATCAAAGGCGATTTGGACGATCGGGCGATCGCGCGCCTGCACTTCCCAGAAACCAACGAAATCGGGGTGCTATTTGACGCTGCTGGGGACAAAGGTTTTCTGAGCGCGCTGCTGGGGGCGATCGCCAATTCTCGCAGTTACGCAGGTGTAGCAGGTCAACTGCTAGGAATTCCCGACATTGCATTCAGCTCAGAACAAGATTTATCCAACCTGGAGCCTTACCTGTTCAAAAAAGAACAAAGCAATACATCCGCAGGTTACGGCGATCAATTCGTCCTGAAAATATTGCGAAAAGTCGAGGAAGGAATCAACCCAGAATTAGAAATAGGACGCTTTTTAACAGAGCACAACCCAATCCAACACTACGCTCCAATTGCCGGAGCATTGGAATACCGCACAGCAGGAAAACAAGTAATTACAGTTGGAATACTGCAAAAATTTATCCCCGACAGTAGGGACGCTTGGTCTTATACATTAGACACACTGCGCGACTATTTCGAGCAAGTAATGACAGTAGAAGCAAAGCATTTAGGGGATAATTTATCGACGGCCCCCGAAAACTATTTACCCAGCGCTTTGACCGCACAAATGCGACAGTCAAACTCGCTAGTAGCCGATTTATCCCTAGAAATTCCGGCATTAGCTCGCGAACTCATCGGCTCTTACTTAGCATCAGCCGAACTTTTAGGTCAGCGGACAGCGGAACTTCACCAGGCTTTAGCTTCAGACACAGAAAATCCGGCTTTTGCTCCAGAAAACTTCACCTCATTTTACCAGCGTTCTATCTATCAACAGATGAGAAATATGGCAGGAAGAACTTTGCTGCTGCTGAAAAAGCGGCTCTCCAAACTGCCACCAGAAGCGCAAAAAATGGGACAAAGTATCCTCAACCGCGAAGATTTGCTCATGGAACGTTTCAAGTCTATTTTGAACTTGAGAATCACGGCCGATCGAATTCGCTGTCATGGGGACTTTCATTTCGGGCAAGTTCTTTATACAGGCAAAGACTTCGTAATTATTGATTTTGGAGGAGAACGCAATCGACCATTAAGTGAGCGGCGGATGAAGAGATCGCCCTTGCGAGATGTTGCGGGAATGCTGCAATCTTTCAATTACGCTGTTACTTTGGCGCTCCGCAATGAAGTAGAAAGCGGCATGATCCGCCCTGAAAATCTTCCGGAGATGCAGCAGTGGGCGAATGTTTGGCACCGCTGGGTCAGCCTCACTTTTCTTAATAGCTATTTGGTAACAGCAGCCGATGCAAATTTCTTGCCCAAATCTATACCAGAACTGCAAGTTTTGCTGGATGCTTACATTTTGGAAAAAGGGGTTTCCGAGCTGGCCTACGAGCTCAATTACCGCTTGGATTGGGCTGAAATTCCGCTGAAACGGATTCTAGAATTGCTGAATGTCAATCGCAAGCCGTAGCTGATTTTTAAGTGTTGAGTAGGGTGCGCACTGCGCACCTTAATTTAACTAAATCTGCTTTGATAACGATTTTATCGGCGAATAGAATTCGCGACTATACAAACGAAGTCCGCCTGCGCGGACTCAAGAATAAAGCACTTTGCATTACTTAAAATAAAGAGATGCTTGGTATAAAACTTGTTCTTGATGAGTTAACAAAGTGCAATCAGAAAGCGGGTAAGCTACACAAGTAACAGCGTACCCAGCTTGCAATTCTGACGGCTTCAAAAACTTTTGTTCGCTTTGGTCGATTTCGCCGTTAACCAGTTTGACAACGCAAGCAGAACACTCTCCTTGCTTGCATCCATTCGGCAAACGGATGCCGGCTGCTTCTGCCATATCTAGGATATACTGGTCGTCTGGTACGTCGATGGTGCGATCGAGGGCGAGAGCCTCATTCACCAGCCGAACTTGATAAACTGCCATTTCCACCTCTGATATTGTGTCCGAGTCTTGGTGCGGTTGAAACCGTTTTTTGTCAAATATAGAAACTCGGCGGTTGAAACCGCTTCTACACAAACGAAGTCCGCCTGCGCGGACTGAAGAATAATTGGTATTAGCGGAATTATCGGATACAATATCTAGACAAGTGCTTGTTGATAATCGAGGTTTTCATCTAGATAAATAGCCCGAATATCCTCCGGCAAATTTGACTCTAAAGTTTGATATCCTTTTTGTAGCAAAGCCTTGACTTGAGCGGGGGAAATAGCTTCTCCTTCTGCTTGTAAATAAGCTGCAATTCGAGTTTCGCTCCAGCGAAAAGTCTGAGCCATCAACACCACTAAACGCGGCAGTGGCGCTAACAATTCTAAGGCTTGTCTGACGTAACACCACAGGGGAGGCGAAGCCGATTTCAAAGAGTAGTGAATCGACTCAACAGGCGGCAATTCGGCTTGATTAATGCAGATAGCGGTGACATTAATCAGCCAATTTTGGAGACTGAGATTGCCGCCATCGGACTCTTGGATTTCGCGGCGCAAATCGAGGCCTCGGAGCTCGTGATAGATGTGCAGCCAAGTGTGGGCGAACAGGTAATCGCTTTGTACGGGCGATCGCACGGAATGACGAATCAGGGAGTGTACAATTTGAGCGTAGCGGCAAAAAATTGCCGTGAAGAAGCGACCCTGATCGGGATGGTTTTGGAACAGGGTCAATAATTCCTGATCGCTGTGGTGGAACAGGGATTTGACTACAGGATGGTTGAGTTCGGAAAAAACAGGTGTTTGCACAATTGTTCTGTAAAGGTTTTGGGAATCAATGTTGTTGCAGCCCGATTCTACACTAGGATCTACATTTAATGCAACTGCTGAAAAACTGTTGATATTTAAGTCAATTAATTATATAATAGAGTTGTAGGTGATGCTGCATTAATCTAAATTGATACATATAAATTCTATGTATCCAGCGCGCCTCAAAATATAATTTGTTCTTTCAATGGCAAGGTTCTTGTATGTCTAGCATTAATACTGGTATCGAATCGACAGTTAGAATCTGGAACTCGTCGCTACCTTCGCTTAGAGTGGACTTTTCGGTGACAGTTGTTACATAAAGTTAGTCCATTGTCGATTACGAATCGAAACTCGGGGTAGTCCGAGAACAGTTTTATGTGATGAGCCTCTAGATTGCCACCTCGATTATCACCGCAATGTTGGCAGCTATAACCATCTCTTTCAAACACACCCCTGCGCCAATCTATGTATTCAGGAGATTGCCTCAATGCTATGTTTTCAGGAGTGATACCACCTTTCCAATTAGGATGTTTGACTCCACGCGCTGCTTTTTCAATAGTGCGCTGGCGAATATAGCTTTTTTGCTCTGATGAGCAAGGCTTGCCAAGTCGGTTTGTGTTCCCAGATCTCGATAAACTCATTTTTTGACATGACGTAGTGCTGTGCTTCTTTCCTTTAAATGGGGATGTCTTACCTTTAGTGTCCTTGCGAACCTCGACTCTGCCACATTGAAGGCAGCTAGCTTGTAATCCATCGCCACGGCTTTTATCTTTGGCAAACTCAGTTATTTGCTTCCAGCCTTTGCACTTGGTACACCATTTCAAACCAGCATCTAGTTTAGTTAAATACTCTTCGAGTGAAATCCCAAGCCTTGTTGCTGCTGCTTTAATCGTGCCTTGTCTGCTACCCATAACCCATATTTAATTTGTACATTTACTTTAATTTATCCCAAAGATATTACCTGAGTCAACAAATAGGGTATATAATAAAAGATGCCAAGTGCGATACCGATAAAAATAAAAAAGGAGTAAGTAAATGGCTAACATTAATACTGGTATAGAATGGTGCGATCGCACATGGAATCCAGCAACTGGCTGCGATAAAGTCAGTCCCGGCTGCACCCATTGTTATGCAGAAGCATTAACAAAAAGGTTTCACACTAATTTTCCTAACGGCTTTGATTTAACACTGCATAGGAATCGCTTGGAAGAACCAAAGCGCTGGAAAAAGCCTAGCCGTATTTTCGTCAACTCGATGAGCGATTTATTTCATGAAGAAGTACCCATTGATTTTCTCAAAGAAGTTTTTGAGGTAATGCGTGAAACTCCCTGGCATATATATCAAATCCTGACCAAAAGACACGAACGCCTTCGCGAACTAGCAGATCAACTAGAGTGGCATGATAATATTTGGATGGGAGTTTCTGTTGAAAATCAAAACTACGTTAACAGGATTGACTGTTTGCGACAAGTACCCGCGAAAGTCAGATTCCTATCATGCGAACCGCTTTTAGGTAATTTAGAACTAGATTTAAAAGACATTCACTGGGTAATTGTTGGGGGAGAATCTGGCGTAAAACACCGTCCCATGCAATCAGAATGGGTTGATAACATTAAGCAGCAATGTCAAGATGCTGAAGTAGCATTTTTCTTCAAGCAATGGGGAGGTAGAACGCCTAAAGCTGCTGGGAGACTTCTGGATGAGAAAATTTGGGATGAGATGCCGGAAGCATGGGAAAAGCACCAAAAGCAATGGAATCGTTACACTTTGACAACAAGCAGAGATAGAGGACATGGCAGTGCCGTGTCCCTACAGGAATCGATCGCTTGAGGGGTCTACTTCATCTAAGATAAATCTGCTGTCTATATATATTCTGGCCGATCATACTACTAAATACACTACAATCTACATTTAATACAAATGCTTAAAAATTGTCAATATTTAAGCAAAATGAATTATATAATTTTGGATTTTTCTGAACAAGTTACACAAGCATGAGCAACTTGAAACAAGTTACCATTTATACTCACGGTTTAACTACGGCAAGCGGTACTGGCGGATATGGGGCAATCTTGCTGTATGAAAATCATCGCAAGGAGCTATGCCACGGATTTCAGTTAACTACAAACAATCGTATGGATATTCTTGCTGCAATTAAAAGTCTGAAAGCACTCAAAACAAGATGTAAAGTGACGCTATACAATAACAACGGCTACCTTGTAGATGCTATTACCAACAATTGGGCGTTGCGCTGGCAAGCTAATAACTGGAAAAATAGCGAACATAAACCTACTGCTAACGTAGATTTGTGGGAGCAATTACTCGAATTCTGTTCGCAACACGACGTTGAGTTTATTAGAATTAAGCAATGTGCCGGCAACCAAGAGTATCAACGCTGCAAATATATTTCCAGACAAGCAGCAAATCAACAAAACTTACCAATAGATGAAGGCTATCAACCGTAACACTCGCGAGGAAAACCACAACCTCCGCCCCCCGGAGTCTCGATCGCAAACACATCCCCCCGTTGCATTTCCACACTCGCCGTACTTCCCAACTCCTCAACATTTCCATCAAATCTCTCAACATAATTCCGCCCAACTTTCCCCGCTTCACCCCCATGCAAACCGCAGGGAGAAATCACCCGCCGCCCCGATAAAATTCCGGCCGTCATATCCTCCAGAAACCGCACTCGCCGCACCACTCCATTACCCCCGCGATGACATCCATTCCCGCCGCTATTAGCCCGGATTGCAAAACTTTCTAACAACACCGGAAAGCGCCATTCTAATACTTCAGGATCGGTTAAACGCGAATTAGTCATGTGAGTTTGCACCGCATCAGTACCGTCAAAACTTGCACCAGCACCCGAACCGCCGCAAATTGTTTCATAATATTGATAGCGGTGATTTCCAAAAGTGAAATTATTCATGGTTCCCTGAGAAGCTGCGATCGCCCCCAGTGCACAATACAAAGCATCCGTAATATTCTGCGACGTTTCCACATTTCCCGCCACCACCGCCGCCGGATAGCGCGGATTCAGCATACAGCCTGCGGGATTGACGATTTCGAGAGGTTTCAAACAGCCCGCATTTAGGGGGATATCGTCATCTACCAAGGTGCGGAAAACATACAAAACAGCCGCTTTACATACCGCAGCGGGAGCATTAAAATTGTTTAATTGTTGGGGAGAAGTGCCAGTAAAATCTATTTTCGCACTGCGCGCCGACTTGTTAATTGTAATAGCTACTTTAATTTGTCCGCCACTATCCATTGGATAAGTAAATTCGCCATCTTGCAAAACCTCAATTACCCGCCGCACTGATTCTTCAGCATTATCTTGCACAAAGCCCATATAAGCTTGTACTGTTTCTAAGCCGTAATGTTCTACCATCTTGAGAAGTTCTGCTAAACCGCGATTGTTGGCGGCAATTTGCGCGTGCAAATCGGCGATATTTTGTGCAGAATTGCGAACTGGGAAATCTCCGGCTGTGAGAATTTTTAGTAATTCTTGTTCTCGGAATTTCCCCTCGCTGACTAGCGGGAAATTGTCCAGCAATACACCTTCTTCAGTTACTATTTTACTGTTGGGAGGCATGGAACCGGGAGTGATGCCGCCGATGTCGGCGTGGTGTCCCCGCGACGCAACATAAAACAAAGGAAGGGAAGAAGAATTATCAAATACTGGAGTAATTACGGTGATATCGGGTAAGTGTGTGCCGCCGTTATAGGGATTGTTAGAAACATAAACATCGCCCGGTTTAATTGCATGAGCTTGTGCTAATATTAAAGCCTCAACACTTTCGCTCATCGAACCGAGATGCACGGGAATGTGCGGCGCGTTGGCAACTAATTGCCCGTTTTGGTCGAAGATTGCACAGGAAAAGTCGAGGCGTTCTTTGATGTTGACTGAGGAACTTGTATTTTGCAATGTGACGCCCATTTGTTCGGCAATTGCGCGAAACAAGTTATTAAATATTTCCAGCAATACTGGATCTGATTTATCCGCAGATGAATGGGTGTTAACTGCATTCATCTCCGTGCATCTGCGGTTCAAAATCAAGTCATTATTTTCGGTAATTTCGCCTTCCCAACCCGGTTCTATGATATTAGTTCCAGTTGCTTCTACAATTATTGCTGGGCCGGTAATGCAGTTGCCCGATCGCAAATCTTCTCTTTGATAAACAGGCGTTTCCCGCCACTCGCCCGCAGCATACATTTGCACCGTTGAGATTGGCGTATAATTATCCGGCACAGGCAAGATGCCCGTGCCACAAGAGGGGGAAATTTTAGAATTATCCGGCACATCCATTGTCTCTGCAACTTCCACGGAAACTGCTTCGACAATCAGCGCTTTTTCCGGCATAATAAAACTGTACCGCTGTCGGTGCGCCGCTTCAAAATCAGCCTGCATCTCCTCAATACTGCTAGCAAAATTTACCATCAAAACCGAATCACTTCCCTGATATTTTAGATGCAGCTTCCTAACAACCAAAACCTTTTTATCTGACTCTGTACCCTCTGCATCTGTGCGGTTCAATTCCCTCTTTCCCTCGGCCTCTAATTGTGCTAAAATATCATGCAAATCAGCGATTAATTCTGTATTTAATTGTTGCTCGATCGCCTTTTCGCGAATAGCCCGCACGTCCGCCAAACCCATACCGTAGGCGGATAACACACCCGCGTAGGGGTGAATAAATACCCGTTTCATGCCCAAACTATCGGCGATCGCACAAGCGTGTTGGCCGCCCGCACCACCGAAACAGCACAAGGTATACTCCGAAACGTCATAACCGCGCTGAAGTGAGATTTTTTTGACCGCATTAGCCATCTTTTCCACCGCGATCGCCAAAAAACCCTCGGCAACCTGTTCCGGTGTCTTCTCGCCTCCAATTTCCCCCGCTAACTGCATAAATTTTTGCTTAACTACGTCAGGGGCGATCGGCAAATCTCCCTGCAATCCAAACACTTTCGGGAAAAAAGCGGGTTGAATTTTCCCCAACATCACATTACAATCAGTCACCGTTAATGGGCCACCTTTGCGATAGCAAGCGGGGCCAGGATTAGCGCCCGCAGACTCTGGCCCGACGCGGTAGCGCGCCCCGTCAAAAAACACGATCGAACCACCACCGGCTGCTACAGTGTGAATTGCCATCACGGGCGATCGCAATCTCACCCCAGCAATTTCCGTCTCAAATTCGCGTTCATATTCGCCGTTAAAATGGGCAACATCTGTCGAAGTTCCGCCCATATCAAAGGTAATAATTTTGTCGAAACCTGCTTTTTTACTGGTTTGAACTGCACCGACAATTCCCCCAGCAGGCCCGGATAAAATACTATTTTTTCCTTGGAATTTGGCGGCATCTACTAAGCCGCCGTTTGACTGCATGAACATTAATTTTGGGGATGGGGCATTGGGCATTGGGCATTGGGCATTGGGCATTGATAATCCCTCATTCCGAGGATCTACCTCAATTAACTCACTGGTTACTTGTTCGACATAACGGCGTAAAATTGGAGATAAATAAGCATCGACAACCGCAGTATCTCCCCGCGAAACTAATTTCATCAGCGGGCTAACTTCGTGAGATACTGAAATTTGAGTAAAGCCAATTTCTCTCGCTATTTTAGCAACTTGTTTTTCGTGTTCCGAGTAGCGGTAGCCGTGCATAAATACGATCGCACAACTGCGAATTCCGTCATCGTAGGCTTGCTGCAAAAACGGGATAAACTCAGGATTGACAGTAGTTAACTCTTCGCCTGTAGCGCTGTAACGTTCTGCAACCTCAATAACGCGATCGTACAACATCTGGGGCAGCACAATGTGGCGGGCGAAGATATTCGGGCGGTTTTGATAGCCAATTCTCAGCGCATCGCCGAAACCCTTAGTAATTAGCAGAATAGTGCGATCGCCCTTACGTTCCAGTAAAGCATTTGTCGCCACCGTCGTACCCATTTTAATCGCTGCAATCTCCCCCGCCGGGATCGATTGCCCCGCCCCAATCCCCAAAATATCGCGAATTCCTTGCACTGCTGCGTCGGTGTAGCGATCGGGATTTTCCGACAGCAGCTTGTGAATAACTAACTTACCATCGGGTTTTTGGGCTACTATATCGGTAAAAGTGCCGCCGCGATCGATCCAAAATTGCCAGCGAGGGCGATCGGGAAAATCAGCATTCATATCTTGATGATGGATGTTTTGCATGAATTTTAATTAATATATCGACCGCAGATGCAAGGCTGATTGACACAGATTGATGCAGATAATTGCAAGTTAAATAAAACGTATCCGCTCAATAAATCGGGGTAGACTACCGTGTTTGGAAGGATTTTGCGATGTTTGAGGCTCGTCAGTGAGCGATTTCCCCCGATTTATTGAGCGGATACAATAAAACTACTATCTAATATTTTTAATCGCCTCAACCAATCCCTGACTGACACCCGCGAGAAAATCTAAATCTAAAGTCTCAATCTTATCACTCGCTTGATGATAATGCGGATTCCGCATATTAGCCGTATCCGTCACCATAATCGCCGGATAATTGTTATCCCAAAAAGGAGCATGATCGCTGCGGCGAGTATCCGGCACAATCAAACCTCGATTCGGCACCGGCAGCCACTCGCAAGCTTGACCGGATTTACGGATATTTCCACTCAAACTAATCATATCGCGAACAGTCCGCAAGTTCCCAATTAAAGCGATAAAATTGCCAATATTCGGATAAAAATATTTCAGTCCCGCCGGATAGTTTTGCGAATTGGGAGTGCGATCGCAATAACCCAACATTTCTAAAGAAATCATCAACCGAATTGACTGTTGCTGTTGCTTGAATTTAGCTGCATAATGCTTGCTTCCCAAACAACCAGCTTCTTCCATATCGAAGGCGACTAATTGTACTGGATATTTGAGGGGTTGAAGTGCGATCGCCCTGGCGAGTTCCAGCAACACAGCAACACCCGTAGCATTATCATCCGCCCCAGGCGTACCCGGCACAGTATCGTAATGAGCGCCTATTATGATAATCGGCAAATTTTCTTGCTTCCCCCCCTTAGCAAGGGGGGGATTGAGGGGGGGTAAATCCAAGATAAAATTGTGATAAATTCGCCCGCGCACTGCAAAATCGTCGATTGCTACAGTACCCCACTGTCCCAACTCTTCGCGGATGTATTGCTGGACATAGAAGTGCCCTGCGGATGCCAAGTAAGGATTGCGATCGCGTACAAA
Source organism: Microcoleus sp. CAN_BIN18 (assembly GCA_026786085.1). Lineage (GTDB taxonomy): Bacteria > Cyanobacteriota > Cyanobacteriia > Cyanobacteriales > Microcoleaceae > Microcoleus. The sequence goes on from JAJAYT010000161.1 coordinate 12,278, forward strand.
TTGAATTAGGTGGCTGTGCAGGCGTTCTTTGAGATCCATGCGATCGCAGATACAATGAGTACAATTAAATTATATTCTATTCAATCTTGAAAATTGGAGTAAGATCGGCAAAATGCCCTACAGTGATTTCACCTTAGAAAGAGTCAAGCGAACCTTTGAGCTGACAACTTCGGCAACAGTCGATCTATTCGGAAATATACCTGAATTAGCAAGTAGTGATTTATTAACCGAAATTCTTCGCTATAATGTACCTTTGGCCCTTGCCAGTAACAGTGAAAAAGCGCGATCGGAAATGATTATTTCCCCGATTTTAATCGATTTGAGAAGACAGCTAAAAGAACGGATTAATTTATTTTCTGGAGTAGAATTTGACGTTGATAGCGCCAGGGGATTAAATGGGATTTGTGACTTCATTATTAGCGATTCACCCGAAATACTATTTGTCAGCGCTCCCATAATTACCTTGGTGGAAGCTAAAAAGGAAAATATCAATGCTGGATTGGGACAGTGCGTAGCGGAAATGTTGGCGGCAAGGATATTTAATGAACGTACAGGTAATGAAATTTTGGCAATTTATGGGGCGGTGACAACTGGGAGTATTTGGAAATTTATTAAGTTAGAAGGAAGTGTTATTTATATCGACTTAACAGAATATTATCTCAAAGACGTGAATAAGATTCTGGGGATTTTGGCAAGTGGAATCATTTCGCAGTAAATTGACTTTATGGCGATCGGGAATAAAATAATAAATGTGTAGATATATCTGTGCAGGCGTTATTTGAGATTTAGGCGATCGCAGATACAATGAGTACACTCAAATTATATGGGATTGAATTATGATTCGAGAAGTCAGAATCCAAAATTACAAGTCTATTCAAAAGCTGAAGCTCGAATTAGGACGAGTCACCGTATTGATTGGCGAAAATGGCTGCGGTAAGAGCAATATTTTGGAAGCCATCGCCCTGGCTTCTGCGGCTGCTAATGATAAACTTGATAACGAGTTCCTAGCTGCACGGGGGATTCGGGTGACAGAACCTCGATTAATGCGATCGGCTTTTGAAAAGGAAAATTTAACTAAAGATATCAGCATTGAATTCAGACAGAATGATCAAGAACAATTTAGTTGTATTTTACAAAATGATAATTCTCCCTATTCTCAGTGGGTTAGTAAAAACTTTTTTGGTAATTCTGAAGCCTCTCTAAAAGATGCTATTAATTTGGTCATTCAAAAACATGGGGGAAGAGATAAATTAAAATCTCTACTAGAAGAAGAAACGGAGCTTTCAGAACAAGTATTCTCAAGCTTCAAAAAGGATGCCGAATCATTTATTCCAATACTTCACTTAAATGAATTTATAATTTACTCTCCTGAAAACCCAGCTTTACGAACTTTTGAAAAAGAAGGGCAAATTCAACCGTTAGGCATTAATGGCGAAGGCTTGTTTAAACTTCTAAATTTTTTAACCTTCGATAAAAATCAAGACAAACTTAATGAAATCAAAAAAAAGCTGCAATTGATAGATTGGTTTAAAGATTTTGAAGTTCCTCAAAATTTATCAGCGATGCAAACTTCTCTCCAAATCACAGATAGATACTTAGATACAGATTTAAGTTATTTCGACCAAAGAAGCTCGAATGAAGGCTTTTTGTTTTTACTTTTTTACTTTACCTTATTCATCAGCGAGCTCACACCTCAATTTTTTGCAATTGATAACATCGACGCTTCCCTCAATCCCAGATTATGCCGCCGGTTAATCCAAGAATTAGTCGAACTAGCAAAAAAGAACGATAAACAAGTCATCTTTACAACTCACAACCCGGCAGTTTTGGACGGATTGGATTTAGATGATGACGAACAGCGGCTGTTTGTGATCTACCGCAGCCAATTAGGGCATACTAAAGCAATACGTATTCTCAAACCTGAACCTTTGGAGGGACAAGAACCTGTATCATTATCAGAGGCATTCTTGAGAGGCTATATCGGCGGACTTCCTGAAAATTTTTAATATGATTAAGTTTGGATTGATTACAGAAGGACATACTGACCAGATTGTTATTAAGAGTATTTTAGCTGGATATTTCAACAGATCCGATCTAGTTATCAGACCACTGCAACCAGAAATAGATAAAGACAAAAACCCTGGTGGTTGGACTCTAGTTTTTGATTATTGCAGGTCAAAAAAGTTTCGAGAATCATTTCAATCTAATGAGTATATCATTATTCAAATAGATACTGATGTTTTGGTGGATTCAGAAAATTCTAATTACAATGTTCCCAGCCGAGATGAAAATGGTAATAAATTTACTCCTCAGCAGTTGATCGAAAAAGTTATTGAAAAATTCAGAGATGTGATAGGTAAGGAATTTTACGATAAATATCAACAGCGGATCGTGTTTGCAATTTCTGTTGACTCTATTGAGTGTTGGTTCCTTCCGCTGTATTATACAGACAATAGAAAATCTAAATCTCAAAACTGTCTCGATACGTTAAACCAGGAACTTTCGAGGCGAGAAAATTTTACAATTGACAAGAATGCTAAAAATCCTGACTCTTATCGAAAGATTTCCAAACAATATGGCAAGCGTAAAATTTTGATGCAGCATTACCAAGATAATCCTAGTTTAAAAACTTTTATAGAAGAGATTCAAGGTAGAAATATTCAAATTGTTGAAGAGGATGACTGGTAACGATCCAGATTTTTATGTCGTATAATAGAGACAAAACTTAGGAGATTACTATGCAAGCATACAAACTTAGAGGTAAAATCGATGCAACAGGCAACTTGGTAGCTTTGGAACCCGTGGATATGCCGCCCGGATACGTGGAAATCATCGTTTGGCCGGTAGCTGATACGGTTACAATGGCTAGCGAGTCTAAAAGTGCGGTACTTGAGACACCTCAGACGAAGTTTAAAACGAAGGTGAAAGTATTTCAAGCTTTGTTTGAGAATACTCAGCCTGTCCCGCCTGACTTCGATGCAGACGAAGCTAGATGGGAAGCTTTGAAGGAGAAATATAACTTGTGAAAGAAATACAGGACACGGCACTGCCGTTTCCCTACCAGAAAACGGCTATAAATTCCCCAAATACCTAAACTTCCGATTCCAATTCTGTAGCCCGCACTTGTACGGGAAATTCAACTGTATTCAATTCAGACGATTCTAATAACTTCACTTCCTCGTCAGAATTCACTGCACCATTCCGGCATTTCCCCAATTTCTCAGCTAAAGTATCCCGCTGATTAATTAAATAAATACTCACCAACGTCAGCCCAACTCCCATCGATTGCAGCGGATTTAGCACTTCGCCCAAAAACAAATTGCCGAACAGTAAGGCAAAAATTGGCGTTAAAAATGTTAAAGAACTTAAACTGGTGAGACTGCCATTTGAAGCAAAATAAAAGAACAAACCGTAGGCGATCGCACTTCCGAACACAGTAGAATATCCTAAAGCCATCCAACCCGAAAAATCGATGTTGACAAACTGCTCAGATTCAGTGGCAGCCGAAACTGCCAACAGCGGCAAACCGCCCAAAATCATGTGCCAGCCCGTCGCCACAATCGGGTCAACATAGCGACAAACCCAGCGCACCAAAACCGTTCCCACAGCCATCGACAAAGCCGCCAACAGCATCAACCATTCTCCACCCTGAAATAAGTCTCCGATACCCGCAGAAACCTGCGCGCTTTCAGGATGAAACAGCCCCAAAATAAAGCCATCTGGCAACCCGATTAAACTGATGCCCAGAATGCCAATAACTAATCCCAACCAGCCCCAAAAACCAATTTTCTCTTGAAACAGCCACAAACACAAAATCGCCACAGCTAGCGGCTGAGAGTCAATCATCACCGAACCCAAACCCGCGCCGGTTCTGGCCAAACCTTCTGCTAAAAAGCCTTGAAACAAAGTGCCGTCAACTAGCGCAAACAGCGAAATCCACAGCCAAGCTTTCCAGCCCTGTGGCTGTGCTTTTCCCATGAATGCCGCCGCCAGCAGCACCAACGCACCCGCAGGTATCAAACGCACGACAGCGACAAACAGCGGAGTCGTGTGGGGCATGACTCCTTTCATGGCTACCATCGCGGTTCCCCATAGGAAAAACGGCGCAATTAGCAACAGTGGCGCGAAAGGCAGTTTTGAATCGGTAAGTTTTAGCTGCATGGGTAGGGCTCCAGATGATTGATGAGAGTGGCTCTCGTGGGGATGATGTAGTTTTGTTAAGCAATTTTTACAATTATATATCGGTGTTGTTCGCGATCGCACGAGTGGCCAGAAACCGGGTTTTTTCACCCAGATATTTGCCTCAAACCCTTAATCTCTCGAAAAAACCCGGTTTCTTCAGTCTCACGAGTGGCCTTCTTCCTTCTTCCTTCTTCCCTCTTCCTTCTTCCTTCAGATGAGGCACACTATAACTTAGCTACAAAATTTCACATTGCCCGAAAACTGCCCATGATTTGGCCATTCAAGCCCCGCTACCGCAAACAAATCGCTCGCATCGAAGTCACCGGCGCCATTGCCGGAGATACCCGCAAACGAGTTCTAGAAGCCCTCAAAACCGTTGAAGAACGGAAGTTCCCCGCTTTGCTGCTACGGATAGACTCTCCCGGCGGCACTGTTGGCGATTCCCAGGAAATCTACAGCGCCCTGAAGCGTTTGGGCGAAAAAATCAAAATAGTCGCCAGTTTTGGCAATATTTCAGCTTCTGGAGGAGTTTACATCGGCATGGGAGCCCAACATATTGTTGCCAATCCCGGTACAATTACCGGTAGTATTGGCGTGATTATCCGGGGCAATAATCTAGAACGGCTATTGGAAAAGGTAGGTGTTTCTTTTCAGGTGATTAAATCTGGCCCATACAAAGATATCTTGGCATTCGATCGCGAATTAACCGAACCAGAACAGCAAATTCTGCAAGATTTGATCGACACCAGCTATCAGCAGTTCGTAGGAACCGTTGCCGAAGCCCGGAAACTCACCGTTGAGAAAGTTAAAAGTTTTGCCGACGGTCGTGTTTTCACAGGGCAGCAAGCCTTAGAATTGGGTTTGGTCGATCGACTGGGAACAGAAGAGGACGCTCGCCGCTGGACGGCGGAACTCGCAGGCCTCGATCCTGAAAAAACCGAGTCCTGCACTCTGGAAAAATCAAAACCTTTCCTAAATCGCGTCTTGGGGAGTAGTCTGGATACATCCGGGCTTTCGGCTTACAAAAGTTGGCTGGAATTTGAGATGTCTACTAGCGGTTTACCGCTGTGGTTGTATCGTTCGTGATCAAATAAATTAGTCATTGGTTATTGGTTATTGGTTATTGGTTATTGGTTGTTGGTTATTGGTTGTTGGTTATTGGTTATTGGTTGTTGGTTATTGGTTGTTGGTTATTGACAAACCAACAAATAACAAGTAACAAATAACAAGTAACAAATAACAAGTAACAAATAACAAATAACAAGTAACAAGTAACAAATAACAAATAACAAGTAACAAATAACCAATGACAACTGACAACTGACAAAACATGGAGAATATTTGCGTGGAATGGCAAGTGCGGGCGATTCGTGGAGCAACAACTGCTAGCGATAATTCGGTGGCAGCAATTCGAGAAGCAGTGAGAGAATTATTAGATGAATTAGAAGGGAAAAATGATATAAATCCAGATTTAATTATTAGTGCTACGTTTTCTGCTACTCGCGATTTAGATGCTGTGTTTCCGGCTGCGATCGCCCGCGAACGTCCTCACTGGTGTAATGTTCCTTTGTTGGATGTCCAGCAAATGCACGTTGAGGGTTCTTTGCCGCGCTGCATTCGATTTTTAATTCACGTTAATTGGCCGGCACACATTGAAATTTATCATCCTTATTTGCGGGGAGCTCAAAATTTGCGGCCGGATTGGAATTTAGCGGTGGCGGTGGCTGGGGAAAAGTAGACTACGGTTGTGAAGGTCGATCGCCCGGACAACTCACAAAGGGCGATCGGTCTAACAATTCCCTCACCAGCGCGTTATGGATTGTCATCTTTCTGCTAGTTTCTGTTAGCTCAAGGAAGGGCGATCGCTTTTTTTGTTCGTAAGGGCGATCGTCCGTACCATCTCAACCAAATACGAATATATTTACCTGCACATCAGATCCGCTCAATAAAACAGCTATCATTAGATCCAGACAAAACTTTAATATTCAACATGACTAATTCTCCTAGATTTCAAATGCGACTATCAACCCGCATCTTTCTGAGTATCCTGGGCGTAACCTTGCTAGTTTGGATTCTCAGAGGTGTTGGCCTCTTAACATTCCTTCCTGGTGCTGTTATTTGGATACTAATTTTGCTGTCTTTTGTTGCGGGTATCTTGAATACTTTAGTCCGCAGGTAGTTAATAATAGTTTGTTGACGGTTGTTATTACCAATAGACATATCCAGAAAAGCAAGTTTTGAACAGGCATTCTGCCTGTTCCACAATAATTATTTGAGAGGTCTAATGCCCAATGCCCCATCCCTCCGCTTCGCTTCGCCCAATGCCCTATGCCCAATGCCCAATTCCCATTATTTGAGTTTCATTGCTTTCCCAATAGTCACATTCAACTGAGCGCCAATCAGCATCACCAAACAACAAAGATAGAGCCACAATAGCAAAACAATAAAAGTGCCGATCGTCCCATAAGTCCAAGTATAATTTCCCAAATGCAAAACGTAGAAGCGAAACAAAGCTGAAATCATCGCCCACAAAACAGCCGCAAAAATAGCACCAGAAAAAATCGGAATGTCTCGTTGGTGTCGGCTTGGGGCGTAACGGTAAATAAAGGCAAAGGTGACAGATATAATTCCCAAAGAACTAGGCCAGCGCCACAGCCGCCAAATAGCTAATAGTTCTGACTCTAAAGGGCAACTTACGCCTGGGAACAAGCAATTTTGAACATCTTTTAAATTGCAATTAGCGACAGACTCCAGGAAACAACTCTGGCGCGCAATAGCTTGTACAATTAAATCGCTGAGAAATACTACGCCCGATGCTAGGATTAATAGTACGATCGTACCGATACTCAGTCCCAAAGAAATAAATTTTGCTTTCACAAAAGAGCGAGTCCGATCGCCCGGGATGTCATGGATGCGATCGAGTGCAGCCATTGCGGCGCTCATTACCCCAGAAAATGCCCATAGCGCTGCGACAAAACTGAGGGAAAATAGTTGCTGGTTGCGATATGAAAGGATTTCTTTGAGGGAACTACGAATCAAATTTCGCACGTCATCGGGTATAACTTCGCCCAAAAGACCGGCAATTTGATAAAGTGTGGATTGCAAAGGTTCAAATAGGGCGATCGCCGATAACACCGCCAACAGCCCCGGAAACAGCGCCAACATAGAATTGTAGGCCATTTCCGCAGACAACCCTGGCAACCGCTGCTCTCCTGCCTTCACGCACACCTCCTTGAGCGTGTCCCACGTCAAACACTGACAAAAAAGCCAAAACTGACCAAATTTCTGTTGAATCGCTCTCAGCAGCCTCAAAAGCGCCCTAAACAAAGCTAAAATCAGGTGACGCAACCAATAAAAAATATTCATAGTTCACAGGAAACGGGGCGAAAGATCAGGTAATATCAATTCCGGTTACAAATGATTGTTGACTATTGACTGTTTGAACAATATTGATGCAACCGGAAACGATATAACGTAAGTCGTTAATTAATTAAGGCATTATCAACTCGCAATTGCCAATTGCCAATTCCCAATTCCCAATTCCCAATTCCCCAATATAAAATCAATATTATGTCTCAAGATGTCAGACAGTGGTTAGATGAAATCAAGCGACTGCAACAGCAGTTAACAGAAATGACGCGCGATCGCGACGATGCCGGTGAAAGCGCAGCTCAGTGGCGTCAACTGTATAATACCGAAGCTGAGCAGCGACGGAATGATGCTAAATTAACTCAGCAAAGTATCGCTAATTTGGAAGCACAAATCGAGGAATCCCAGAATTTTTCTCCCAATGTGTCTGAAGGTGACGAAGCTGGAATTGCTCGACAGCAGGAAGTCGAACAATTGCAAACAGTTGATGAACTTAAAGCTAAATTAGTTGCGGTACTCGAAGAGCGCGATCGAGCTTTTGAACAGATCAAGCAGTTTGCTCAAGCCCTCAAACTAGAAGAAGCCCTCCACGCCGAAACTAGCAAAAATTTAACTAGCGCTCTCGGAGATGCTGTTGACTTGCTCACAAAAGCCAGAAATCCTGCTCCTGCAAAAACAGAAACAGCATATTCTCTGGAAATAGTACCTGTGAACACGGAAAATTCAGAAATTGCGTTAGCGAAGCCCGCCCCTACGGGGGCTGCGCCAACGAAGAGGATCGAGATCCGCCACAATCCGGCCCAACTTCCGCCTTCTAAAAACCCGTTACTTGGTCTACCACCTTTTAGGAATTAGTCAGATCATTTCCGGTTGCATCGGAATTATTAGTAGCCCCCAAATTAGGATAGGGCGAGTGCCTTTGCCCATACAATATTATTTTGAGTAGGGACTAAGGCACTCGCCCTATCCTCGCTTCATGTCTGAGTGCAACCGGAATTGATATCATTAATCAATCCCTACATTTGGGGGCGAGCTCTTCGGCCCACCCCACAATGGATTTTAACTAAGAGTAAAACAGCTATCTTGCCTGTCTTATTTCTTAGTCCGCGAAGGCGGACTTCGTTTGTGTAGACGCGGTTTCAACCGCCAAGGATCTTGATATCACTTATTAAAATCCCATCGCTCCAGCTACCGCATCCAAACTCGGAGCAACCCCCTGTTTGAAATGATTGTTGCTGTGATTAATCGCCGTATCCGGGTCTTTTAAACCGTTACCAGTCAGCACACAAACCACCGTTGCTCCCGTCGGAACTTGCTCTTTTACCTTCAGCAAACCGGCGACAGAAGCTGCACTCGCAGGTTCGCAGAAAATCCCTTCCTCAGATGCTAACAAACGGTAAGCATCCAGAATTTCCTCATCCGTGACAGCACTAAAACTGCCACGGCTGGCTTCCGAAGCGGAGATTGCCTGTTTCCAGCTAGCCGGGTTCCCAATCCGAATCGCCGTCGCCAGAGTTTCTGGGTGCGACACCGGATGTCCCGTTACCAACGGCGCAGCCCCGGCTGCTTGAAATCCCATCATCCGTGGTAGCCGCGAACATTTTTGGGCTTGATGGTATTGACAAAAACCCATCCAGTATGCTGTGATATTTCCCGCATTTCCCACGGGAATGCACAGCCAGTCTGGGGCATCGCCCAAAGCGTCCACCACTTCAAAAGCTCCGGTTTTCTGGCCTTCCAAGCGGTAAGGATTCACCGAATTGACCAACGTTACGGGGTAATTGACGGCCATTTCACGGACAATTTCTAAAGCCCGATCGAAATTGCCGACAATCGAAATCACTTCCGCACCGTAAAGCAAAGCTTGGGCCAACTTGCCCAAAGCCACGTAACCTTCGGGAATCAACACAAAAGCGCGCATCCCCCCACGTCGGGCGTAAGCAGCCGCCGCTGCCGAAGTATTGCCCGTACTGGCGCAAATTACCGCCTCGGCACCAGCCTCCTTGGCCTTGGAAATCGCCATTGTCATCCCCCGGTCTTTGAAACTACCAGTGGGGTTGAGGCCGTCATATTTGACCAGTACGCGCACGTCTCTACCGATGAGAGCGGCGATCGCAGGTGCTGGAATTAAGGGAGTGTTGCCTTCTTGGAGCGTCACTACGGGCGTGCTTTCAGTCACCGGCAGGTAGCGGCGATAAGCTTCGATCAAACCCGGCCAGCCGTAGTGTTTCGGCTTCGCTGCGCGGGCAGTAGAGTTATGAGCAGAGTCAGTTACAGGTAGAATCAGGGTCACGATGTCAATGGTTTTAGGCAATGGCCGAGGAATTTACACCAATTTTAGCTCGATCGGTTAATTTGATGTTTAATACGATCGGTTCAGGTTAAAGTAACTTAATGGTGTGAATGTGTAGATATGTCTACTCAATTACTAATGTCAAATAATTCCTCCACTCTTTCTCGGCCTCAAATCATCGCGAGCAATCCCGAAATGGCTAGTTCTTCTACCCTATCGATCGGTTTTACCCGCAAAGTAGATTCGGTTAAGTGTCCGTACCAAGCCCACCAGCAAGTTAAGTTCCTGCACCTGCAAGCGGAAATCGACTCCTTGCTGCTGCAAGTGCAAACCCTCAAACAGCAACGCTCGATCGCTGGATTGCCGCCTCTCGACCCCATTTCTGGCAGCAACAGCAACTAGCAGACAACAGCAGCTCATACTAATCGTGCTGCTCATGTGTTATGGAAACTCAGGTTCTGCTACCCGCAGTCTTTTTGCCAAAATTGCCAAAAATTCCTAACTGCGGATAGCCCTAGCATTTGCAAAAACGCACCTGCCTAAAGCTCAACTCGTCTGCCACTGGCTGGCAACGAGCTGATATTTTACGGCGCTTTTTTATGGCGCTAATTTTGTTAAGCCATCTAAATGGCATACGGAGAGTCGAAATCAATTTATGACAGCATCGATCGAAAAACCACTAAATTTGACATCCGCAAGTGACACTTCCAACTTGCGCCTCAAAGATATTCTCAAAACCCTCCCACGGGAAGTATTCGTCAAAAATCCCCGCAAAGCTTGGACAAAAGTCATTGTCAACGTTTTGCTAGTTGCCGTCGGTTACTGGGGCATAGCAATATCGCCTTCGTTTCTATTACCTGTAATGTGGATTTTCACAGGCACCGGATTAACCGGTTTTTTTGTGATCGGACACGACTGTGGACACCGCTCATTTGCTAACCGCCGCTGGGTAAACGATTTAGTTGGACATCTGGCATTTTTGCCATTAATTTTCCCATTTCACGCATGGCGACACGGGCACAATTATCATCACAAGCACACCAACAAAATTGGTGAAGACAATGCTTGGCAACCCATGACAGCAGAAGATTACGCTGCTGCTCCCAAGGTTTTGCAAATAGCTTATAGTTTAATATTCGGTCGGATGTGGTGGATTGGCTCGATCGCCCATTGGGCCAAAGTCCACTTCATGTGGTGGCGCTTCAAAGGCAAACAACAACAAGAACAAGTCCGCTTTTCTGTGTTATTTGTTTTAATCGGTGCTGCGATCGTATTTCCCACATTAATTGCCACCACCGGCATCTGGGGATTCATCAAATTTTGGTTAATGCCCTGGATGGTTTACCATTTCTGGATGAGCACATTTACGATCGTTCACCACACAGCACCAGATATTTCATTCAAAGAAGCTTCAGAATGGAACGAAGCTCAAGCCCAACTATCAGGAACAGTTCACTGCGATTATCCCCGCTGGGTAGAGTTCCTGTGCCACGACATTAACGTCCACGTTCCCCACCACCTTTCAACAGCTATTCCCTGGTATAACTTGCGCCTAGCCCATAGTAGCTTGAAAGAAAATTGGCAATCACACCTCTATGAAACCGAGTTTTCTTGGGCTTTGATGGAGCGAATTGCCGACAACTGTCACCTGTACGATCCCGCCGGCGGTTATCTGACATTAGAAGCTTTTGAAGCTCAAACCAAGTAGTTATTGGTTATTGGTTATTGGTTATTGGTTATTGGTTATTGGTTATTGGTTATTGGTTATTGGTTATTTGCAGTACCCTGAGCGTAGTCGAAGGGTTATTGGTTAAGAATTCCCGATTCCCAATGCCCAATGCCCAATGCCCAATGCCCAATGCCCAATCCCCAATTCCCAATTCCCAATTCCCAATCCTAAAATCCATTGACTTTTAATCCGAATAACTGCCGCAACGAAAGCGAAGTTGAAAGCAAACTAATTGTCAGTTACTTGTTGCCAAAATTAGGCTATACTCCCGACACTTGGCATCAGGAAATAGCCTTTGGAAATATTCGTCTAGACTTCCTATCCTTCGCCACCCAAGTTATACCCATAGTCATCGATGCAGACTCGCCGATGAGTGTAGTAATTGAGGCGAAACATCCCAAGGAAAATTTAGATCGCCACATCAGGAGACTGAAGCGTTACTTAACAAGTTTAAGCATTCGCTACGGACTAATTACCAATGCTAAAGAAATTAGAATTTACGAAAGAGTCGCCGATGATATTCAGCTAGTCTTTAAATGTGCTGGACAAGACATTGAAACTAAAATTGATGAAATTTACGCTTTAGTTGGTAGAGACAGTTTAAACATTGTAAAAAATCAAAATAATCTCGAATTAGAAAATATTAAAATTGACTTAATTACTCCTGAGTTAACTAGCGAATCACCACTACCGAAATATAATTCCGCCACCGCAGAACCCAACCACGATCAAATCTTAAAACTGGAAAATATACCGGAAACAGTGCCAGTTAATACAGAAATTAAACCAGAAATTAAACCAGAAATTAGATTAGATATAATTTTTCAAACCACAACTCAAAATACTATGAAAATCATTGCAGTCTACCACAATAAAGGCGGAGTCGGCAAAACTACAACAGTAGTCAATTTAGCAGCAGCCCTCAGCAAGCAAGGTAAAAGAGTCCTGGTAATAGACTTAGACAGCCAAGCCAATACAACATTTGCCACAGGCTTAGTCAAATTTGATGACGAAGAACAAGATGACTTAAAACAAAGCAATATTTTGCACATTTTGCAGTCAGAAGATTTCTACACAATAGCTGAAGTCGCGAGAAAATCTAATTTTTGCACTCCAGCCATAGATGTGATTCCTTCTCATATTGATTTAATGCAATATGAAACCGAACTCAATTCACTGGATTATAGTAGAATGATTCTGATCCAAAAATTAGCAGAAGTACAAGATCAATACGATATTGTGCTGATTGATACGCCGCCATCTTTGAATTTTTATGCCAGAGTTGCTTTGATTGCAGCCGATTATTTAATTATTCCTTCTGACTTAAAACCTTTTGCTAATCAAGGATTGATTAATGTTAAAGATTTTATCAAAAAAGTTAATGGATTTAAGAAACAAATTGGCAAAAATCCTCTACAGGTTTTAGGTGTGCTTCCTTCCAAAATCTCACCTAATCCTAAATTTGTACAGTACAGTTTGCCCAAGCGGAGAGATGCAATTCCCAAACGTTACGGTATGGAAATCATGGAAAGCGTAATTTACGAAAGAGATGATTTGGCTAAGTGTGCAGAACAAACTCAGATGGTGGGAGATATGGAGATAGCAGATCCGATTTCGGTGTTAGACTTTAAGCCAGATTCAATCGCAGCCCAAGAATTTGAAGTCTTAGCAATGGAAGTATTGGAAAAAATAGGTAGTAAATAATGCAAAAGTTATCCCCGTCATTGGTAGCAGTAAAAAAGATTACATCGACAGTTCCCCGTGCCAATTTTGCCGATCGCGATTTGGAGAAAGTCGCACAACTAATTTTAGAATTAGGAGGATTGATCAACCCCATAATTCTCCGCCGCAACGGTATGGATGCCTACGAGATAGTAGACGGAGACTTTGAATACTACGCTGCGGCGAAAGCCAGGGAAATCGACCCTAAGAAAGGTGAGACAATCGGAGCATTTATTCTTGAACCCGAAAATGAACAACTTCTGCTAGAGCAAGTTCAAGCGCTAAGAAGATGTGCAATAACTGAGGATTTAGTTGAGAGTCCAGAAACCGGGTTTTTTGACGAAAATACTTCGTCACAGCCCGCAGATTCAATCAAAAACCCGGTTTCTTTGGTCGAATCATCCAGTTTAGAACAACGGCTAACAAATATTGAAGCCCAGTTTGCAAGTCAAATCAATGAATTAAAAGCTGAGTACGCCCGTGAACAAAAAGTTTTAGCACAGAGTATACAAGAAATTGAAAACCGCATTTTAGCACAAGTATCTCTGTTAGTTGAAGCTGGATTAGCGAACAGAATTAATGAGTTGAAACCAGAGTTGCTACCCGAAAAACAGGTGGTGGTAAAGCCGATACCAGAAGTTGAAAGCCTAACTTCCCAACCAATATCAGTGTTGGAAGCACTCAATACTCTAGATAAAATTCAATTATCAGCGACTTTGAAAGATGCTGGCTTGAAGCCCGCAGTAATTCAAATAATCCTCAAAGAGCGAGATGTGCAGCCGTTTGTGTCATTTGCAACTGCGGTCAAACGTATTGATGGGTTAACCGACAAAACTATGATTAAAATAATTGACAAGTGGCACAAATATTCATAATATCAATTCCGGTTGCACCAACTGCCGTGTCCCTGCAATATTATTTTGGGTAGGGACAGGGCAATGTCGTCTCCTAATTTATAAGAAAAGTAAAGATCGGTAAAGGAATGTATAATTGTTGTCCCATAGCCAGTTAAACTCATCAGAGTCGCTTTTTTTAGGAATTGCAAACTTTTGTCGATCGCCTGGGATGTCGCCCCATAGCATGCTGTGTAGATGGTACATTGTTGCTGGATGAATTGCTGAAACCATTTCGAGGGATGATATTTTCCTTCTTCCTTCCTTCTTCCTTCGGCTATAAATACCTAAAACATATAATTTCAATGACAAAAGAGGACTTGTAACAAGATGGAGCGATCGCAAGATCAAAACCGAATAGTTGAATATTTGCGGATTAAGCCAATTAGTCACAGTCAAATTTACACTTCGCAAATTGCCGTACCAGAGGATCAGCGGGGGGAAATTCCCCGCGAGCGTCGCGAAGCTCTCAGGAGAAGTCTCATCGAGCAAGGCAGCAACTTGATAGCTTTAATTGTGCGTCCCACTGAAGCTTACAGCAACGAAGAAGAATATGAAGTTGTCTGTGGCTCAGATTGGTGTATTGTTGCCAAAGAACTCGGCATTGAGCAAATGTGGGCATGGGTTTTTGAAATGACCGATGAGGAGGTAACTGTTGCTCAAGCAGAAATGGCACTTTTAGCTCCACAACAGACTCAAAAAACTGCACAAATTGAAACTCTACTGCAACAATTTGAGCTATCATTTCAAAAAAAGGTAGAGAGTCTCACAAAACAAATAGAACAATCTGTTAAAAGAAATGAAGACCTGCTAAAAAAACAAGTAAAAGCTCTAACTGAGCAGAATTTCGTGAAGCGAAGCTATCCCGTAGTTAATCGAGATCAAATATAACATATTAAGCGTCTGCTCGAACAATTTGAAAAAACATTTGACAAAAAGGTAGATAAATTGGCTAAAAAAATTGAACAGTCTGGTAGCGAGAGTTCTCCGAAATCTGCGGTGATTTCTGAGATGAATCTTGAAGGTGCGTTGAGACAGTTGGATGAACTGGAAAAATTGCTGTCAATCAAATTAGAGCGCACAGTCCAAATAATTAATCAGTTTGTGGCTGACTCGATCGCAGATGTTGAAAATGACCTAAAAAATCAAATCGCCACCCTCCGCAGCCAACTGGGAGCCGCTGCGACGCACTCAGAAATACAGCCAGAGACGAAAAAGCAGCCGAAAACCCAGCGTCAGAAGCAGTCGAAGGCGCAGTCGAAACCTCACCTACCGCAGTTGCAGTTAGAGTTGCCGTTTCCGCCCCAGGAGGAAGACGAAGATTACGATACTCTTTCGTTGAGACGCTTAAAGGCGATCGGCAAAGAGCGGAAAGTGCGGAACTACGCCCGAATGAAACGACCAGAAATTCTGGCTGCTCTCAGGGAAGCTGACGGCAAATAGAGATCAAACGGCGGTTGAAACCGCGTCTATACAGACTCTCACCTGCCTCCGCAGGTTGATGATCAGATGGCGGTTGAAATACGATATCTTCTTCAGTCTGCGGAGGCGGACATCGTTTGACAAGACGCGGTTTCAACCGTACGTCTGATCTTGATTTGAGTTTGGGAATTTGTAGCGGACAATTGCGTTTTTTTACAGCAGCAAATGAACTGGTTCCTACTCCTGAAGAGGTGGCCGAAAGGGAGACAGGGCGAGCAGATGCAGAGACTCAAAGAGCCGGAGAAGAGGCCCAAAGAGCCGATCGCCTGGCCGCGAAACTGCGAGAATTAAATATCGATCCCGATACGATTTAGCGCCCGCCTCTTCCAAAAACTGCGGTTTATTGCCGCGTGTATTCGAGTGCGATCGCACAAATGGCACAATTCATAAACTCATATACCAGGAAACCGCTTGTATGACAATAACCCCAGGAGATGACCAAGCTGGCGATCGACTCATCAACACAGACAAACTATGTCAAGATTGATCTCACGATTAATTAGCGCGATCGACCAAAACTCCCAATCTCAGTCAAGCGTAACAATCCGACGCAAGTTTCAATGAACAATCCCATCTACCCCGGCATAACTCTCCACAACCACTACCGCATAGTCCGCGAATTGGGACACGGAGGCTTCGGGCGCACCTACCTCGCTGAAGATGCCCACCGATTTAACGAACCCTGCGTTTTAAAAGAATTTGCGCCCCAAGTACAAGGGAGTTACGCCCTGCAAAAATCCGAGGAACTCTTCGAGCGCGAAGCCGGAGTGCTCTACAAGCTGCAACACAATCAAATCCCGCGCTTCCGCGAAATGTTTCGAGTCAGTATTATCGATCGAGGCTACCTATTTCTCGTCCAAGACTACGTGCCTGGCCAAACCTACCGCTTTTTGCTGGATGCCAGAAAACGTCAGGGTTTGCGGTTCATAGAAGCCGAAATCAATCAACTGCTGATCCAGATTTTACCAGTGCTCGAATACATCCACTCCTTGGGAGTGCTTCACCGCGACATCTCCCCGGACAACCTGATTCTACGCTTGTCTGACGGGATGCCCGTGCTGATTGACTTCGGCGGAGTCAAAGAAGTCGCAGCCACCATAGAGTCTCTATTTGCTGAGGGTAACAGCACTCCCGCCCCCGCGACTCGCATCGGCAAGCTCGGTTATGCTCCCGCCGAACAGATGCAAATGGGAATCGTCTATCCGCACAGCGATTTGTACGCTCTGGCGGCGACGGTTTTGGTGTTGCTGACGGGGAAGGAACCGCATCAGTTGATCGATAGCCAGACGCTGAATTGGAACTGGCGATCGCACTGTTCTCTGTCTCCGAATTTGTCCCTGGTGCTGGATAAAATGCTCGCTCACAGTCCCAGCCAGCGTTACTCCTCGGCTCGCGAGGTTTTGCTCGCTCTCTCCGGCAATCCGCCTTTGCAGCCACAGTCGCAGCCAGCCTATTTTGCGCCCACGCAGCCGCCGGAACACTCGCCCATACCTGTACCCACACCCGTGCCGAAACTGCCGGGAACTCCGGTGCGAGCTGTTGCTATTGCCAATCAGCAAAAGATGCCTGCTTGGAAAATGGTTTTGTTTGTGGTGGCGGTGCTCTCAAGTATGGGGGGAGTTGGCTGGTTTGCGGGCAATTATTTGTTAAATTTGCAATCAAAAATACAAACTATTTCGCC
>JAJAYT010000162.1 GCA_026786085.1 Microcoleus sp. CAN_BIN18
AACGGCCGAGAGTTTGTGGGCGTGGCCGAGGCCAAACGGTTCATCCAGGCCTTCCTCACAGCCTTCCCGGATGGGCGGTACAGCGTGGAAGATACCATAGTGAGTGGTAGCGAGAAAATTGTCACACGCTGGACCGCCACGGCTACCCATCAAGGCAGCTTCGGCGGAGTAGCACCAACGCAGAAGCGCGTGACCATGCTTGGCATCACCATCTTCGCCCTGACGGAGACTAAAATTACCGCACTTTGGTCGACGTGGGACGTTCAAGGTGTGCTTCTACAACTCCAATAGCTCTAGTTGATAGTTGACAGTTGACAGTTGACAGTTAACTGTTGACAGTTCAATCATTCCAATGCAACCGGAAATGATATGAATCGGCGGTTGAAACCGCTACTACACGAACGAAGTCCGCCTCCGCGGACTAAGAATTAACTCTTTCCTTTCCTTCGCGTCCTTTGCGTCTAAGCGCTTCGTTCAAAACGAAATCCGAAGAAAACCTTTAGCATCACCAATAATCAACAAACAAATAATGAAAAACTGGGCAATCTTAACAGGAATCGAAGGAAATTTAGCTGCTTATGAAGCTGTACTAGCTGACATAAAGCGCCTGAGAATTCGCGTTGACGAATTGTATATTTTAGGCGATTTAGTTGGGCCGACAGCGGAGTGCGAAAAATTAGTTGAGCGAGTCCGATCGCCCAAACGAGGAGAAATCGAACCTCAAATCTGTATCGGGTGGTGGGAAGAACAGTGTTTTAACTTACACGGAATAGGTTCTAGCCCTGATGCGACAGAATTGCGAGAAAAATACGGTGCAGACACGATTAAGTTGCTCTGGGATTCTGTTAGCCGGAAAACTGTACAGTGGTTGCGCTCTTTGAATTTTGGTTTTCATGAATTGGACTGTTTGTTGATTCACGGGAGTACGGTTGGCGCGTCTGATGAGCTTACCCCGGAGACTCCGCCGCCTGTGATGCTCGATCGCGTGATCCGCGCTGATGCTAATACTTTGTTCTGCGGGCGATCGGGCTTAGCATTTGAGTATCAATTACAGCCAAGTATTATCAATAACTGGGTACAGACTCTGGACTCTCAGGAGCCACCTGGAACCGTGTCAGCAACTGCACGAAGGGCGATCGGAGTCGGCAATGTCGGTCGCAAACCTGGAGTAGCAATCTATACTTTATATAATCCTGAGAGCGATCGCGTCCAATTTAAGACAGTGCATTATGGAGCAAAAAAGGGCTTCCAATCATAAGTCCTGCCAGTATTTCCTTGTCATGTTAAACTAAGAATGATTATCACCGCTACAATTTATGGTCACATCTCAAGCCCAGTCACAACCAGCTCAAAATCAGATCCAGAAAGACTCCCAAGCTTTGCAGCGCATTCGCCACACCAGCGCTCACATCTTGGCAATGGCAGTGCAAACTTTGTTTCCAGAGACAAAAGTGACGATCGGGCCAACCACAGACAACGGCTTTTACTACGACTTTGACAGAAAACAACCATTTACACCAGAAGATTTGAGCAAACTTGAGGCAGAAATGCGGCGGATTATTCAAGCTAATCTGCCAGTAATTCGCGAAGTTGTAGAGCGCGAACAAATTCGGGATGAAATCATCGAATTAGGGGAACCCTACAAACTAGAAATCCTCGACAGCATCCCAGAAACAGCGACAATTACTCGTTACTTTATTGGCAGTCCCGATACGGGTAAATTGTCAGATTTAAGTATCAATTCAGAACCTTCTTTACTTGAACCAATTACACTTCCTCCCAGCCAATATTGGTGGGATTTGTGTGCGGGGCCGCACCTTAACTTTACAGGAGAAATCAATCCCGATGCTTTTGCTTTAGAAAGTGTTGCTGGAGCTTATTGGCGTGGTGATGAAAAGAAACCAATGCTGCAACGCATCTACGGTACTGCTTGGGAAACACCGGAACAATTGCAAGCTTATTTGCAGCAAAAAGCAGCAGCTAAATTGCGCGATCACCGTAAAATAGGTCAAGAATTAAAACTATTTAGCATTCAAGAAGATGCTGGCGGCGGTTTAGTATTCTGGCATCCTCGCGGAGCCGCAATTCGCTATATCATTGAGGATTATTGGCGTAAAGCTCACCTAGATTCTGGCTATGAATTGCTTTACACTCCTCACGTAGCCAATCTCGATCTCTGGAAAACATCGGGACATTTTGACTTCTATAAAGAGAATATGTTCGACTCGATGGATGTGGAAGAACAGGCTTATCAAATCAAGCCGATGAATTGTCCTTTTCACGTTTTGACTTACAAGCACGAACTTCATTCTTATCGAGAATTGCCCTTAAGATGGGCGGAATTAGGGACTGTTTACCGCTATGAGCGATCGGGAGTTTTGCACGGTTTGATGCGGGTTCGCGGATTTACCCAAGATGACGCTCACATTTTCTGTTTACCCGACCAAATTGCGGATGAGATTCTGGGAGTTTTGCACCTGACAGAGCAAATCTTATCAGACTTTGGCTTTAAGAATTATGAGGTAAATTTGTCCACTCGTCCCGCTAAGTCTGTGGGAAATGATGAGGTGTGGGATTTGGCGACAGCAGCTTTAATCGAAGCTTTGGATGCTAAAGGTTGGGATTATGTTACAGATGAGGGCGGCGGTGCTTTCTATGGGCCGAAGATTGATATTAAGATTCAAGATGCGATCGGCAGACTGTGGCAATGTTCGACAATTCAGGTAGACTTTAATTTGCCAGAACGATTCGATATGCAATATGTCGCCGCTGACGGAACCAAACAGCGACCAATTATGATTCACCGGGCGATATTTGGTTCCCTAGAACGTTTCTTTGGAATTTTGATCGAAAACTATGCGGGGGATTTTCCTCTGTGGTTAGCACCCATACAAGTGCGACTTTTGCCTGTTAGCAATGACCAAAAAGAATACGCTAAATCTGTTGCTGATTTATTAAAAAAAGCAGGATTTAGAGTTGAAATTGACCGCAGCGCCGAACGTTTGGGTAAACAAATTCGGAATGCTGAATTAGAGAAAATTCCAGTTGTGCTTGTGGTAGGCAAAAAAGAAGTAGCAGAACAAACTTTGAGCGTGCGGACGAGGAAACAGGGAGATATCGGTACGTTAAGTATGTCAGATTTGCAAAGTCGGCTACAGTTGGCTGTTGAGGAAAAAGTGACGATTTAGGGTAATTGGATTAGCCTTTTAGTGAAAATTAAATGATTTTTAATTGAAAGGCTGGTTCACATTTGTCTGAAGGGGTTGCAAATTTTCAGAAATGTGGTATAGTCAAAAGTAATCGGTTCCGGTGGAGATCACCCACTAGAGGAAACGGGGAAAGTCCGGTGCGAACCCGGCGCTGTCCCGCAACTGTGATGAAGCGTATAGTCGTTTCTTAGTCAGGATGCCCGCCGATTGTATTGTTCATTTTAACCCATCTGCGAGGTACGGATGTATTCAGCATTTTGTTTTCAATTTGATTCTATTTCACCGACGCTGCACGAAGAGCGATTATACTCCTTAACCTGTGAGAAACCTGTGGTGGAATTGGTTTCTAGGGGGATATCGTGAGTTTGAAAAATTTAGCCTGAACAGCATTATTTAGTTTCAGATGCCAGAAATATTGCCG
This sequence comes from Microcoleus sp. CAN_BIN18, assembly GCA_026786085.1. Lineage (GTDB taxonomy): Bacteria > Cyanobacteriota > Cyanobacteriia > Cyanobacteriales > Microcoleaceae > Microcoleus. The sequence goes on from JAJAYT010000162.1 coordinate 3,631, forward strand.
TTGCTCTTGCCTGCTGTAAGTTCTAACAGCTTTGTTATAGCTCTTAGGACTGACGTAAAAAACCCGGTTTCTTCCAAAAATCGTCGGTTTTTAGATAAATATTGAGGCAGAAACCGGGTTTTTGGCCCCCGTGGTTTCAGGACTGGCTTTGTTACAAATTCAGATGGTTTTGCATTGAGTTTTCTTTGCAATCTGATGGCATTTGTGTCGGAAATTTGGCATCGGATACCGCTTGGTTTCCGAGGGAGTTTCTATGGACTGATTCATCTATTGATATCGTTTACGGTTGGATCGGAATGATTTAACCGCTCTTGGCGCAGAGAGCACAGAGTCAGAGAAGAGAGAGATGAATAATAATGAATCAACAGAAATACAAATGAATCCAAAATTGCCTGAACTTAAAACTATCCTCACCCGTGTCTCTGTAAATTCATTAGGCAAAGAAGGCGATCGCTTTTCAATCAATCCCTCAATCTCTGCTGATGGCCGCTTCATCGCTTTTGAATCCACTGCTACTAATTTAGTCGTCGGAGAGACTAACAACAAATCAGATGTTTTTGTCCGCGACAGATTGACTGAAATTACCACCCGCATCTCTGTAAACTCAACAGGAAATCAAGGGAGTTTTGATGCTTTTAACCCTGCTATTTCTGCTGATGGACGTTTTGTGGCATTTGAATCTAATTCAACCAACTTAGTCGCAGCAGATACTAACAATATCTCTGATATCTTTTTGCACGATCGGCTTAATGGCACCACAACCCGCATCTCCGTAGGTTCTACAGGCCAAGAGGGCGATCGCCCTTCACTTAATCCCTCAATATCCGCCGATGGCCGTTTTGTGGCCTTTGAATCTAATTCAACAAACTTAGTAGCAGGAGATACTAACAACAACTCAGACATTTTTGTACATGACATCCAGACAAATACTACCACTGGCATCTCAGTTGATTCAACAGGAAATCAGGGAAATATTGGCTCTTTCAACCCTTCAATTTCCGCTGACGGCAGATTCGTTGCCTTTGACTCTTTAGCAGATAACTTAGTGGCGGCAGATACTAACAGCACTAGAGACATTTTTGTACGTGACATCCAGACAAATACTACTACTCGCGTATCGGTAAATTCATCGGGAAATCAGGGAAATCTTGGGTCTATTTCTGCTGTTATTTCTGCTAATGGTCGCTTTGTCGCATTTCAGTCAAATGCTAGCAATTTAGTCACGGAAGACATTAACGGTACTTCCGATATTTTCGTCCATGACAGGCTGACGAATACTACTAGCATGGCCTCAATTAATTCTACAGGCGATCGCGCAAATCGCAGTTCCTTCAAGCCCTCGATTTCTGCCGACGGTAGATTGGTCGCCTTTGACTCGCTAGCTGACAATCTCGCGGCCGCAGATACCAACGGCACTAATGATATTTTTGTGCGCGACAGAGACACAGCCACCACAACTCGCATCTCAGTAAATTCCCAAGGTCAAGGTGCGGATATAACATCCTTCAATCCGGCTATTTCTGCGACGGCAAATGTGATTGCATTTGATTCTTTTGCTACTAATTTATTGCCTCAAGATACTAACAGTAGCAGAGATGTTTTTATCTCTCACCCTGTTGCTTTCAGCAGCGGCACTTCCGAGAATGATACGCTGATTGGCTTTGCAGGCGACGATGGGATTTCTGGCGGCAAAGGCGACGATTTTTTGGACGGCAAATCAGGCAGCGATACCCTGTTCGGCGGTAGGGGAAATGATACCCTCAACGGCGGTGATGGCGATGACATCTTAGTAGGAGGAAAGGGGCGCGACAAATTTGTTTTGCAATTACAACAGGGAAGTGATGTGATTAGCGACTTTCAAAATGGCGAAGATTTGTTCTTGTTAGCAGGGGGCTTGACTTATGACCAAATCCGTGTATTGCAAATGAAGGATGGTAGCGCGATCGCCTTAGCCACCACCAATCGAATCTTAGCCATCCTCCCAGACTTGTCAGCCAACTTACTGGGATTTGAAGCTTTTAGCCTAGTTTAGCAAGCATCCTGGGTCAGTTAACCAACAATTTCCAACAGAATGAGAATGATTCTCACAACTATGATAAGATGATCGAACAAGACTTAAACTCCTGCGCTATCTGTAGAGGGCCTCCTTTTGCGATCGCCCTTACAGATATACATTTCCCTGACTTTAAGGACAGATAGTCAACAGTTTGGGAAACAGCTCAAATCACAATTAAGGTGTTTAGGAACAGGTACAATGGCAAATATAACAGGTACAAACAGTAACGATTTACTGAATGGAACTCCACAGACAGACGCAATTTTCGGCTTAAATGGAGATGATACAATTAGCGGTTTGCAAGGTCAAGATACGCTTTACGGAAATAGCGGCAACGATGTCATCAACGGCGGTGAAAGCGGTGACATTTTGCGCGGAGGTAAAGGCAGCGACAGCCTCGACGGTGGCGCGGGTAGCGACAATCTTTATGGCGACGGTGGCCGCGATACATTGACAGGTGGCGATGGTTTTGATAACTTTGTTTTCAGTAGCAGCAGCAGCGGTACACCGCGAACAACAGGCGGTTTAAGCATCGCTGATGCTGACATTATTACAGACTACAATGTAGAACAAGATTCCATTGGTTTGTTGGGATTAAGCTTTGAAAATCTCAACATTTCAAACGGCACTGGAGAGTTGGCAAATAGTGCGATTATTCAAGATAAAGTTACTGGTGAATTTTTGGCGATCGTCCAAGGAATTGACAGCAGCAAACTTGTCACTGGTGAATTCAAAACTTTTGTGCAGCCTAGTGGGCCCTACTCGAATTCTACCGCCGATCCGGGCAAGATAGACTCTGGAATTCCCGGATTTGTCGGCACGGATGGAGATGGCAAAATCTCGGCAAATAATCGGGTAAATCCGCGTTTTGTTGCTTGGGCTACAGGATTTGAAAACTATCAACCAGCCCCCGGTGTTGATGCCAGATTTCAAACTCCTGAAAAAACCTTGGGCCCTGTTGCTAGCAAAGATAATTTCATTGACATCGCTTCTCTCGGCGATCTCGATCGCAATCAGATCGATAGCGGAGTCAAACCTGGTCAGATTACCTTAACTTTTAGTTCAGGAATTCGCAATGGTTCTGGTCAAGATTTTGCCGTGTTTGAAAATAGCTTTAACAACGCAGGAGGTGTTTTCGGGGAATTAGCTTATGTAGAAGTTTCTAGCAATGGTATAAACTTTGCCAGATTTAAAGGCGATTCGTTGACAGGTGAACCTGTAGGTGAAGAAGGAGTGATCGATCCAACTAACATTTACAATTTAGCTGGAAAGCACGTCAATAATGCTTTTACCACCGACCAAGGAGAATTGTTAGGCGGTTCTTGGGGAACTCCTTTTGATTTACAAACTCTGGCTACGGATGTGCTAGTAACTTCGGGTCAAGTTAATCTCAATGCGATTCGTTTTGTGCGAATTGTGGATATTCCCGGTAGCGGCAGTTTCAAAGATGGCGCTAATAGAGTAATTTACGATCCTTGGGCAACTACGCCGCCTGTGACATCTGGAGGTTTTGATTTGGAAGCTGTGGGGGTATTTAATATCATCTAGCTTGATTCTGGACGCACTCCGGCTAAAGAAACCGGGTTTTTACCGAATCTGCGGGTGACAACACGTCTTTTCGTAAAAAAACCCGGTTTCTGGGCCACCAAGCTTAAGTTTTGTGCTATTTTTTCAACAAAATTATCGTTATTATAATTATGAAATCAGCCAGCCACAGAAGGTCTTTTGATGTGCATTGGCAAGAGAATCTCTCAGATTATGTCACTGCAATTTCCTGGTCAAAAGATGGGAATCTATTAGCCGCTTGTTCTGCCGCCGGAGAAGTCTTAGTCTGGCAAGATATAGAGGAACAATCATTCCTTTTGCAGTCAGCGGGAGACTCTTCAACAGATTGTTTGAACTTTTCCTATGATGGGCAGTTTTTGGCTGCGGGCGGACAGGATGGAGTTTTGAAAATTTGGAGTATGAATTCGCTGAAGTTAGTCGCCCAGTTGGAGAATCCCCGTCGGTGGATTGACCAACTGGCGTGGCATCCTAGTTGCAATCAAGTTGCTTTTAGTTTGGGTAAAAAAGTCCAAATTTGGGATGCTGAATCCAGAAGTGCGATCGCGGAATTGAACTTTGAAAATTCTTCGATTTTCGGCATCGCTTGGCATCCCCAGGGCAAGCATTTAGCGGCTAGCGGTTCTAAAGGCGTGAAGATTTGGAATGCCCTACGCTGGGATGAAGTACCTAGAAGATTGGAAATACCTTCGGCTAGTGGTGCGATCGCCTGGTCTGGTGATGGTCAACGGATTGCTGTTGCTAATCTTGATGATAACATTGCTATTGCTAAATTGAGCGACCTCAAACCAGGTTTTATGGGCGGTTTTCCGGGTAAAATTCGGAAATTAGCTTGGTCTGATATTAATACTGAATTAGGAGTGCCACTAATAGCAGTTGCTAGTGGTAATGTAGTGGGAATATTAGAAAAACAATTTGATGAATCGGCTGGATGGGATGGCTGGGTGTTAGATTCTGATTTAGACATTGTGCAAGATATTGCTTTTCAACCGGGGACGTTTCATTTAGCTTCTGCTTCTGATGATGGTCAAGTTTTGTTGTGGTATGAAGCTGAACAACTTGCTCAATTGCTGACAGGTGCTAGCGGTGGTTTTTCTTGTTTGGCTTGGCATCCTCAAGGCTATAAACTGGCTGCGGGTGGACAAGGAGGGGAAGTATTGATCTGGAAAAGGGATGACAGTGAGGTCTAAGCTAGCCGAGCAATAAATTTAGGGGCTTGCGCGTCAAGAACATCTTAGGGTATGATGAGAATGATTATCATACTTGATAGCGCTCGATCGCCCGTATCGCCTGGATTTCAGCTATGAAGTGCGATCGGCAAATGCCTTGGGATGCTTAGCGGCGTTCCAAATTGACAGCAGGGCCTCTACAATTAATTAACGAGGGACAATGACTAATCTCACTGTACAAACCCCAGATTTAATTTCCGAACTTCCCAAAAAAGGAATGCCCGTAACTATAATTACCGGATTTCTCGGCAGCGGAAAAACCACTTTACTCAATCAGATACTCAAAAATCGCCAAGATTTAAAAGTAGCAGTTTTAGTTAACGAATTTGGCGATATCAACATCGATTCGCAGCTTTTAGTTTCTACCGAAGATGACATGGTAGAATTGAGCAACGGCTGTATTTGTTGTACAATTAATGAAGGCTTAGTCGATGCCGTCTACCGAGTTTTAGAACGGGAAGACCGCATCGATTGCATGGTAATTGAAACCACCGGGATTGCCGATCCACTGCCAATTATCCTGACATTTCTCGGCACAGAATTGCGCGATTTAACCAGTCTAGATTCTGTACTAACTGTAGTCGATAGCGAAACATTCACTACCGATCATTTTGAGAGCGAATCAGCTTTAAAACAAGTGGCATTTGCAGATATTGTGCTGCTGAACAAAACTGATTTAGCTCCTCCCGAAAAAGTAGAAGAGTTAGAAGCTTACATTCGCACAATCAAGGAAGGAGCGAGAATTTTATACTCTCAACATGGTGAAGTTCCTTTACCCTTAATTTTGGGTGTAGGTTTGACGGAAGCCGATCTTTTCCATAGTTTTGAAACTGAGGAAAAACACGAGCATCACGAACATGAACATCACGAACATGAGCATCACGAACATGAACATCATCATGAACATGAGCATCATCATGAACATCAGCATCACGGACATCACTCCAATCACTTAGACAATGACGGATTTGTTTCGCTATCATTTCAGAGCGATCGACCTTTTGATGTCCACAAATTCCAAGAATTTCTCACCGAAGAAATGCCCTTCAATGTATTTCGGGCAAAAGGTATACTCTGGTTTGCAGACAGTCCGATGAGACACATTTTTCAACTCAGCGGGCCGCGCTATGAACTAGAGGCTTGCGAATGGTTGACTCCACCTAAAAATCAACTCGTAGTCATCGGCCGTAACTTAGATACCGCTGAAATTCGAGAACAACTTAACAGTTGCTTAGTTTAGGATTTTGTCAATCTAAGCATCACGTCTAGGATTATAGCCGACACATTTTATATTAGGCCTCGACCATATTTCCTGTGGAACAGGCATCCTGCCTGTTCAAGACAAGCTTTTTGGG
>JAJAYT010000163.1 GCA_026786085.1 Microcoleus sp. CAN_BIN18
CTATAATTCCCGCCGACAATCTACATAAATCCGCCCCCCCCAACCAAATATGTCGATCGCATTTCTGTCGTTGGGGCAAGAAACCGGGTTTCACCAGAAAGTTCCTGTAGGGGCGGGTTCACCAAAAATCTATAATTCCCACCGACAATCTACATAAACCCGCCCCCCCAACCAAATATGTCGATCGCATTTCTGTCGTTGGGGCAAGTTGAGGGGGCGGGGCGGGTTTATATAGATTGTTTGTGAGAGTTAAAGATGGTTGGTGAACCCGCCCCTACAGCAATTACTGTCAATTCACCGGACATAATCCAAGAAGTGACTAATGACTAATGACTAATGACTACTAACAAATGACTAATGACTAATGACTACTAACTAATGACTAATGACTAATGACTAATGACTACTAACTAATGACTAATTTAATATGAATGACGATGATTTAAACGAATTAATAGATGCTTTTACCGCAGAAACCCAAGAGTTCCTCCAATCAATGGAGACGCACCTCCTGGCGATGGAAGCCTCTGGGTTGAAAGAGCGACAAGCGGCAGTTAAAGAAATGTTTCGGGCGGCTCACTCGATCAAAGGTGCGGGCTCGATGTTGGGCTTTCAAAACGTGTCGGCGGCGGCTCACACCCTGGAGGACTGTTTTGTCATTTTGCGCGATCGCACGGACTTGTCGGCCCTGGAACCGACCACTGTAACTGTTTTGCTGCAAGGGGTGGACATTCTCAAAAAGATTGCGACAGAAGCAATTCAACACTCGGATGTCATCACTCCCGATCAAACAGAAAACTTGCAGGCGATCGCCCAAATTCACGATCAGTTCGAGGCCAAGTACGGCAAGCCCGAACCTCCGCCAGTCCCCACAGTCAGTCGATCGCCAGCCCCCGAAACCCTGAAATTGATTTTTGAACACGAATTGCCGCCAATCTTCAATCGCCTAGAAACCGAGCTTTCCCAAGCTTCCGAGGCAGATTTGCCCAAAAGCGTCACCGCCCTCAACCAGGTTTATTACCAACTCTCCGGCTTGGCTGGAATGCTGCAATTGCCGGATTTTGGGACAGTCGCCGAACCCCTCAGAGATTTGATTGACTCAAAGGACTTGACTCTACAACGGTTGCAATCTGAGGGTTGGGCGATCGCCCAAAACTTGCAAACCGCACGCCAGCAGATATTAGACGGAAGGGTGATCGAACTCCCCCAAATCTCCCCCGCGCCCGCCGAAAACACATCAGAAGTAGAAATATCAAAAACATCGGAAACCCCTCACTCACCGAATCCTCAACCCTCCCAAACTCCCACTCTCAATCCACTCCCCAACCCGCAAAGACCAACAATCCGCGTAGACTTAGAACGCTTAACAGAATTAGTAAATCTAGTCGGAGAATTAGTCATCAACCGTACAAATTTGGAACTTCAAGAATCCGAATTGCGCGGCGAAGTCAAGCGAATTCGCCGCAGTATCGTAGATTTGAACCAATTCGGCGGCCAGTTGCGGGAAGAATACGACAGACTGAGTTTTGCAGACTGGAAAGGAGGAAACGGCAATTCGGGATTGGTGGGAAAAATTGCAGCAGCAGAAACAGAATTTCCACTGCTTGCTAATAGCAAATCCTCGATCGCCCATAATCACTTCGATATCTTAGAGATGGATCGTTATACAGAGTTCCACTCGACAGCATCTGAAGTCATCGAAACAGCCGAAGCAATTTCCCAATCCGCCACCAAATTAGACATCCTAGCCATGAAATTCGAGCGCAGTACCGACCAACTGCGCCGCATCACCGAACAACTCCGCAGCCGCGTCATGCAGTTACGAGTCGTCAGTTTCAGCCGCGCCGTAGATCACTTACCTAGAGCGCTTCGAGATATGTGCCTCACCTACGATAAAGATGTCAACTTGCTGTTAGTAGGAAGAGATACCAAAATTGACGAAAGTTTGCTCGATGCTTTGCGCGACCCCTTAATACACTTAGTCAGAAATGCTTTCGATCACGGCATAGAAATGCCCGAAATTCGGCAAGCAATCGGCAAGCCAGCCAGCGGTCAAATTGAAATAGAAGCCCGTCACCAAGGCGGCCAAACTATTATTACTATCGCCGATGACGGCAAAGGAATTGACCCGGAAATCATTCGCCGCAAAATTGTTAAAAAGGGTTTAGCGACGGAAGAACAAGCTCAAGAATTTTCGATTACTGAACTCTATGATTTTCTATTTTGGCCCGGTTTTAGCACTGTCGAAGAAGTGAGCGATCTTTCCGGGCGGGGAGTCGGACTCGACGTGGTGCGAACAAATTTGCGGACTGTGCGCGGGACTGTGAAGGTGGACTCTCGCCTGGGAAAAGGTACGAGTTTTATCATCAAACTGCCGCTGTTGCTGTCGATTACTGAGGCTTTGATGGTAAAGACCGATCGCAATAAAATAGCAGTACCACTGGATGCAGTCGAGGAAATTCTGCACATTAAAGCCTCGGAAGTGCACACCGCCGGCAATCAACCGATGTTGTGGTGGCGAGACGAATTTATTCGTTTGGTGAGGATGCAAGATTTGCTCGAATACAGCGTTCTCGGCCCCGATGCCCCCTCTCCAGACCCTTTGACTCAAGATCACATTCCCGTCCTGGTTTTGGCTTCTAGCGAAGGAATGCTGGCGGTGGCCGTGGAACGTCTGATCGGCCAGCAGGAAATTGTGGTAAAACCCTTGCCGCCTCCTCTATCCAAGCCTCGCGGGGTTTTGGGGAGTACGATTTTGGGAGACGGGCGGGTGGTGACTATTTTGGATGTGGATGATTTGGTGGGTCAACCTTTGTCGAATAGTTCGATCGCCCCTATATCAGGTAAAGTAACGCATTTAGCACCAACTTCGAGTCAATCACCGCAGATTTTGGTAGTGGACGATTCCTATACAATTCGGCAGTTGCTGTCTCTGACGCTGACTCGTGCTCGCTACCGGGTGGTGCAGGCTAAAGACGGTTTGGATGCCCTGGAAAAACTGCAAAATGGTCTCGATTGCAGTTTGGCGATTGTGGATATTGAAATGCCCCGGATGGATGGATTTGAATTATTGCGTTCTATGCGATCGACCCAGCGGTTTGCTAAGATTCCCGTAGCCATGCTGACATCCCGCAGCGGCGAAAAACACCGGCAAATGGCAATGGAATTAGGCGCAAATCAATATTTCACCAAACCTTACAGCGAAACCCAACTTTTAGAAGCCATCCCCAAATTAATCAAACATTAAATAATTAGTGAGTAGTCATTAGTCATTAGTCATTAGTCATTAGTCATTAGGAATACAAATGTTTCGAGTTTTTGGATTTACCAATTGCCAATTACCCACTACCAATTACCAACTACCAACTGCCAATTACCAATTACCAATTATCAATTACCAATCCCCCAATCTAAAATCCAAAATCTAAAATCTAAAATCGCATGACTCACACGAATTACAATCGCCGTTTTCGCAGCAAGAAACAAGGCGCTGTCAGAACACCTCCTCGAAAACTTGTTTCCTTTGAACTGGGAAACGTTAATTATGCAGTCCCTATTGAAAGGGTGCAGCGCGTTGTCAAAGACTTTAATCCCTACGGTTTTTTAGATAGCGGTCAAAGTTTAGTGCGGCACCAAGAAGAACTGATTACCCTGATTAATTTATCCAAAATATTTCCTAGCAGTCGGAGCATTGCTGACTGCAACTACCTGATTGTTTGCAGCTTAAATAAAAGCGATCGCCTGGGAATTCCCATTCCTGAGATGCCGAAAATTTTGGAAATTTCCGAAGATAGCTTCTGCGAAAGTCCCGAATTGTACCGTCAACAGCAACTACCTCCGGTAATAGAAAAGTTGATTCGCGCCCCCGACGGTTCCGAAGTCTTTTATCTGAATTTGGATCTATTTAGCGAAATGTAGAGTGCACCCATCAGCCAATACGGTTCACTTAAGACTATTTATGCCCCGGAGATCCCCCTAAATCCCCCTTAAGAAGGGGGACTTTGAAAGCTTTCTTGTCCCCCCCTTTTTTAAGGGGGGTTAGGGGGGATCGGTCTTAAGTGAACCGTATTGACCCATAAGCACCTTACTTGCTAACCAACGTATAAACTATAATCACAACAGCTAACTTGACAGCGACAAATTTTATTTAGGGCTTGCTATATTAACCGCCATGCAATTAAAGCTGCTGTTTTACCCTTAGCCACAATCGGTTCACAAGGTTCGACGGTTAGATGTTGTGACATCCCTTGATAGACAGCATCAGAAATAGTAATTGCACCACCAGGCGTGGCACTTTCTAAGCGTTTTGCTGTATTCACAACATCACCAATTACAGTATAAGTCCGAACATCCTCAATGCCAAATAGCCCTTCGATAACGCTCCCGCAATGCACCCCGCATCCCGCACCAATTCCATATAATTCAAGCATTGCTAAAGCAGCTTTACTCATAGATTTAGCCGCAACAATTCCCGGCTGTGGGGTAGCATAAATTGCCATAATTTCATCGGCTGTAAATGTTATTCTTAAAGGCTCAAACTTAGTAGTAAGTATTCGTAGGGTGCGTCGCCATAGACAATCCCCAAATAAAGCTCGAAAATCTCACAGCGACGCACCTTACAAACTCTCGGCCGTGTAAACAACCCGGACGTTCACTCCGCCCAAAACTTCTTTCGGAGCAAAAATTTGTAAAAATGGTATCAAAAACCGGGTTGATGACCCCGCGCGCGTAAGTCCTGACTGAGTTTCAATTAAATTAGACAATTATGAAAAACTGAAATCTGCTACGTTAATATTCCCAGAATTAACCCCTTTCAACACTGCTAAATATTGACCAGTATTTGCTAGCTGTATCAGAGTATCTCCAGCATAAATTCCAGTGCCTTGAGTGATATTAATGTTAGACATTCCTAAGCCATCTTCCAGGTTCAATTTATCTACACCTTGTTGAAAGTCAGTGATGACATCAGCGAGTTCGAGAGTATTTGCAGCCGATCGCCCTTCTAGCTCAAATAGATCCGAACCCATACCGCCCGTGAGAATATCTTTCCCTTTCCCTCCTTCCAGAATATCATTTCCTGCACCGCCGTCAAGGGTATCTTGACCCTTGCCACCTTCTAGTTCATCATTGCCATTGTTGCCGCTCAGAATATCATTGCCCCTGCGTCCTTCTAAAACAACATTATTCCCAGGAATTCCTGTTAAGATGTCGTCACGATTTGTACCTTCAATTTCAATCTGATAAAAATTATCGCCCCTTTCATATCCCTGAGAAATCATGGAGAAATTGCCCGTAACTGGGCTAGAACTGGAATAATTTACAGGTTGACCTATCGAAAAATTCCTCTCGTAACCACTTTCGCCACTTTCGTAGCCAATTTCGCCAATTTCGCCAATTTCGCCAATTTCGCCAATTTCACCACTATCTCTGCTTGAGAATTGGTATCTCTCCGATGATGCTATATTTACATCTATCGAATTATCTTTGGTTAGATATGACTGTCCCACGCCTGTCCAAATTTTAGTTTCGTTACTCATTGTCAAATCCTTGTTGTTTAACTTATCTATTTGCATTGTTACAAATAAAAGTAAAGAACTCGGAAAGACATAAATTTTTTTTCAACGCCTCTAAGACTTCCTCGCCCTAAACATCAGCCCATTTTCGGAGCAAATTAGCAATGCTTTTGGACAGCAAGTCAAACTCCGCCGTCTTTCCAGACTTCTGAAACAGGATATCGCGAACCGTATCCAAATCAAATAGGATTTCTCGATTGTGAGCATCCCGAACTAAACTCTGCACCCAAGTCACCGCCACTAATCTCTCGCCTTCAGTGACAGGTTCCACCCGGTGCAAAGTTGTAGTAGGATAAACAACCATCGAGCCCGCATCAAGTTTAAAAGCTTGTTCGCCTTGGGTACTTTCAATCACTAATTCCCCGCCCGCATAACTCGCAGGATTGCTGAGAAATAGAGTCAGAGACAAATCCGATCGCGTAAGTTTTTCATCTCCCATAATCGCATTATCAATATGTGTCCCGTAGTACATTCCTACCTGATAGCGACTAAAGATAATCGGACGCAGCGCTTTCGGGCGCGCCGCTATTTGGAATAAAGAATTGCGTTTTAGTGCTTGATTGACTATCGTTCTAATTTCCTGAGTCTGAGCCGCATCGTTTTTTAATTGAGCGTTATTTTTTACTTGTTTGGCGTACCAACCTGCGGTTAACTTTCCATCTACAAATTCAGCATTTTTAAGACTATTGATAATTAATTCTAATTCTTCGGCAGTTAAGATATTAGCTATACAAATAATCATTGAGGAAACTCCTACAGGTTGCTTATGACCAATACGGTTCACTTAACACTGTTTATTGCCCGGAGATCCCCCTAAATCCCCCTTAAGAAGGGGGACTTTGAGAGCTTTCTTGTCCCACCCTTCTTAAGGGGGGTTAGGGGGGATCGGACTTAAGTGAACCGTATTGGCTTATGGACTAAAATTGTAGCAATAAGGCAATGCCTGTGCCAACATTTTTTAGATGTTTTCCCTCTTTCCGAGTTCTTTACTTTTGTGTGGAATAGTAAAAGTAATCACCCACAGTAAGGATTTTTGAAAGATGCAAAATAAAACTAAGATTTGGCTCGGCGTTGGAGCTTGTGTTTTAACTTCTGTAGCTGCTGCTAGCGCGATCGCATCTCAGAATGATACCGCTCTCAATCAATTGTCTCCGATTAATTTTTTGAGTAATGCCGCTAATCCTGCTAATTCATCGGTTAGCAATAATAATTCGGTTAAACCGATCGTCTTAATGAGTCCTAGCGGCGGCGAACAAGGAGAAAAAGGAGAACAAGGAGAACAAGGAGAACAAGGAGAATCTGGTGAATCTGGAGACGATAGTTAAGGTTTTTGATTAATATCAATTCTTAAGTTATTGAGGAGAATTTTACCTGAAAACAACTACCTACCCCTAGTTGACTGGTAACGCTAATTTCTCCTCGGTGACTTTGGACAATAGATTGGGCGATCGCCAATCCCATCCCCAAACCCCCTTCCCGGCGATTTCTGGCTCGATCTGCTCTCCAAAACCTGTCAAAAACTAACTTGACATCTTCGGGAGCAATGCCAATCCCAGTATCCTCTACACTAATAATTGTCGATCGGTTATGTTGGCTCAGAGAAACGGTCACAATTCCGCTTGTTGGTGTATAGTGAATTGCATTTCCGAGCAAGTTAGAAAACAAACGAGTTAGCTGCGATCCATCTCCCATTACAGACAACCCGATGCCTAAATTTGATTTGAGAGTAATTTGTTTTTCTTGAGCTTGCAGTTCCCACAAATCTAGTAAATCTTCTAACAATTCATCTAACGGAACGGCTACCCACTCGCGGGTGATGGTTGTAGCAGCAGCATCTATTCTAGTTAATAAAAGTAAGTCTTC
>JAJAYT010000164.1 GCA_026786085.1 Microcoleus sp. CAN_BIN18
ATAACGGAGATTGCAGCAGTCGAAATACCGACGGTAAAAATAGCCGGCACCGAGGTTTCAGCAGTCGATATTTCGGCAGTTGAAACAACCGCAGCAGTTGAAATACCTGCCGCCAACCAGCAAAAAACTATTGCGAGTGGAGAAATGACTTCATCAAACGAACCAGAAAAAACTGTTATCATCACCGAAATTCCTACCGGAAATGAAGCAGAAAGTTCGATCGGTACAACAAAAGTCGTAATTACCGAAGAACCGCCAAATCAAGCCGAGCAGATCAAAGAACAAGTTATCTCAATTTTGTCTGAGCTTCCGGCTTACATTGGTGCCTTTTACCAGCAGTACAAAAGTCCACTGACAGTCGTTGGTTTAATTTTAACCTCGATTATTTCTTTGAAAGTGCTTTTGGGCATAGTAGACGAACTCAATGACATCCCCCTTCTAGCACCGACATTCGAGCTAATCGGTATTGGATATACTGCGTGGTTTGTCTATCGGTATTTGTTGCGCTCTTCCAACCGCCAACAATTAGGTCAAGAAATTCAAGCTTTGAAAGAACAAGTTTTTGGCAAAAAGTCCTAAATTCTTGCTGGTAAATTGTTGATTTTGTACCCGATATTGACAATCTTAAATATGTTGTCAGTATCGGTTTTTTTAATAGAAGGCAGAAGGAAGAAGGTTCGGCAACGGATTATGTAACGGATGTAACGGATGTGACGGATGTCAGCCGTAGGGTGCGTCGCCATGAAATTTGGGATGCGAGGTATTTTCAATGACAACAGTCAACAGTCAACAGTCAACAGTCAACAGTCAACAGTCAACAGTCAACTGACTAAACCCCTGTAGCCGTAAAAGCAGCCCAGTGATAGGGATTGGCAAAAGGAGAGGGTTTGCGGTTGCGAATTTGCTGCAAAGAAGCTTCAGCAATCAGGCGAGAACTTGGAGAAAGCCGATCGAACATTTGCGAAATTTGAGGTTGCAAATCCGCCAGCAACACCTCCAATTCCTCGCCAGTCAAATCCCGCAACCACCTTTGAGCGTCCGAAAGCGCTCGCGCCACATCCCCCACCTGCAACCGAGGAAAGTGTCCGAGATTTTCATAAAACTTGCTAGTCAGCAGCAGCCTCGAAACATCGTTCACCTTCCAAAAACTACTGACAACACTAGACGTACCAGCATACAACAAACCAGCCGACAAACCGACAAAATCTTCAGCACCGCTGACAGAGCTTGTGGCAATTTCGCAAGCAGATAAAGTAACTAAAAAGTATTGCCGAAAATCTAGATTGAAAATTTCCTCCAAACTCAGAGAATCATTCCTCAAAAATACTGCGGATTTCAGTGGCGCAGCCAAATCAAGCAAACTCAAACAAGCAAAGTGAGCACATTTTTTCTGCTGAAATAGTCCTGTTTGCCTGAGTGAATCCCCATCATTAGCAGATATCGATCGGGAAAAAGCCTTTTTAATTGCCGGCTTCTGGCGCAAAACTTCTGCACTGGCAAAATACTGGGAAATATTCCCAACTTCAATGTTGCTGTAGAGCGAATTTTTGTTGAAAGTGGGAACTGACAAAACGTGCTGCAAACGCGGTCTGTATCGGCCAATAGCTTTGCTACGCGCGATTTGTTTTAACTGCAAGAGCTGACAGCTAGGAGCATAGCGAATTCCTCCCGCAAATCGATCGATCAAATAAGCCGCAGGCGCTGGAACTTCGCCAAAAGCCGAACCTTGAGAAAAATCCGAACCGGTATTTGCCTCCAGATTAAAACCACTGCGATCGTCCCAACCAGACCTAAAACTCCCTCCGCCCTCGCCAAACCCTTCTCTCACCCCCAGAGGCAAAGCATGGAGTGGCAAAGCGTGCAAAAATCGGTGCGGCACAAAAATCAGCCGATCGCAATTCTCAGGAATCAGCGCCACCACTTGATCGATTTCTAGCAGCATCGCCAAGCGTTTGAGCCGAGCCGGGAGATGATTGATCCAGCGACCTTTTTGCTCAGAATAAGCGCTGAGGTACTCCCCGGCCCAAGTTTCGGCAGCCAGAGCATTTTTCGGGGAATACAGGTGAACGGCGGGATATTCGGCACTTTTGACGACCACAAAAGCCACCAGCAAGTCGTCCAAACTCGCCCAAACCACAGCAGCACAATTGGCATCAGGCAACAATTCGCGAATTTGCTCGAAAGCGATCGATTCAACCTTCCGGGCTAGGCTGAAGAAAGGATCGTTTGGCTGCACCGATGCAATCAATCCATCAAACTGTCGCCACAATTGATTTAAGTGCATGAAGTCTGAGTTTGGAGGCAGAGAACCGCTGTTGTTGCCTTCGCTATCGCTCTCAGCAATCAAGGTAGCGCTCGGCGAGGGCTGTCGCTGTTGTTGCTGTCGCTGTTCCCCGGCTATTTCCTGTTGCAGCGACTCCAACGACCGAAGCACGGCTGCGGGAATGTCGCCTTTCGGGGTCAGGTGGCATTTGACGAGCAGTTCAACCAAATTTCGATTTTTGTGTCGTTCGGCGTATTCCAGAGCCTTAGCGCAATATTCAGGCTGGGTTATGCCAAGTTCTAGGCAAACTTGGATCAGGCATTTATAGAGTCCAGTCCAAGTGCTGGCTAGTTTGAGTTTGGCGCTACTGGTACGATCGCCCAAATCGGCCACATCAACCCCAGCTTCGCTGCGCAAGAATTCAACAGTATCGACAGCAGTAGTAAAAACGGTGTAGGCGCGAAGCAACTCGCCTCGATCTCGGTAAGCTTGACCCAAATAAAATAGACTTTGGGCCCAGCGGTGGGGATAGGTTTCGCGGGTATAGACTTGGGCAGCACTTTGATAGCAGCCGATCGCACTTTCGAGATGGGACGAGTTTTCCGCCTCCGTCAGTTCGCTAAAAGCGCGGCCGAGATAAATTTGCAGCATTGCCCAGCGATTAGCAGCTAGGGGTCTGGTGTAGACTTGTAAAGCATTTTGATAGCAGGCGATCGCGCTTTTGAGATTGCGGTTTTTTTCCCCTTTCACGTGTTCGCTAAAAGCGCGGCCGAGGTAGGCGTGCAGCATAGCCCAGCGTTCGGGAGTTTTTTGGCGGTTGCAAAAGAGTAAAGAATTTTGATAGCAGGCGATCGCCAGTTCAGTATTTTCCGCTGTTTCCCCTTTCACGCGCAGACTGTAAATCCTGCCGAGATAACTTTGGATCGAAGCCCAGGCTTCGGGAAATCTGTTGCGGCTGTAGACTTGTAAAGCATCTTGAAAGCAGGCGATCGCCATTTCCACATTTTCCACCGGATCGCCTTTAACCCGATCGATAAACACCCGGCCCAAATTTCTTTGAGTCGTCGCCCACTGGAGTGGCAAAGCTTCCCGAGTCCGTACTTGCAAAGCTCTCTGATAGCAACTGACGGCGTATTCGAGATTTTCGGCTCGGTTCCCCTGTAGCAACTCACAGTAAGTATTTGCCAAATTATTTTGAGTCGTGGCCCAGCGCCGAGGAAACGCCTTGCGGTTGTAAACTTGCAAAGCATTCTGGTAGCAAGCAACTGCCTGTTCCATATTTTGGGCTTTGTCGCCCCGCCTGCGGCGGCTGTAAGCGCGGCCGAGATTGTTTTGAGTGCTCGCCCACTCTCCCCCGGAATCCTCGCGCGTGCGAAATCGCAGCGCGTTTTGATAGCAGGATATCGCCTGTTCTAGATTGTCTGCCGGATCTTTTCTGAGGCGCTCGCTGTAAGCGTTTCCCAGGTTGTTTTGTAGTGTCGCCCACTGGGATGGGTATTGTTCGGGAGTACGCACTTGCAGGGCATTTTCAAAGCAAGCGATCGCCATTTCGATATTTTGAGCCTGATCGCCTTTGGGGCGATCGGTGTAAGCGTTGCCCAGATTGTTTTGCATCAGGGCCCACTCTTGTGGAAAATCTTTGCGGGTAAACACCTTAGCAACTGTTTCGTAACCGGCAATTTCGATTTCCAAGTTATTCGCCTTATTGCCGAGGGGAAACCGCCCAATTTTGTTGCTCAGATTGCCGATTAGGGCTGCAATGCCCCTTGTTTCCGATACTTGGGCAGTAGCAAACAGCAAAGTTGCCCAGCGGCGCAGCAGTTCTGCGAAATTCTGGTCGAGTTTGTCTAAATTGCTTCTGAGCAGCGAATACAAGTGCTGCGAATCAGCGCTGGGCACCACTGCTTGCAATACTTCGGCTAAAAAAGTCAGATAGGCTAGCCCGGTTGCGGGAAATTTAGAATTGCCCTTTGCCGATTCTAAGGGTGCGATCGTTTTTTGGAAAAATTTACCAGCTTTAAGCAAACTTTCTCGCTTCAGCGCGGGCACTTCCAAATAAAGCGTTTGCACGAACCCAGAGTCGATCGACTTTGGGTTAGTCCTCAAAATCAAATCTATTCCTAAGTCCACAGGATTTTCCAGCAGCGCTCGGAGCATATTAACATCAGTTTTGCGACGCTGTTCGTCCATCGTGCATTCCGCCGAATTATTAAACCGATAGGCTCGCTGCTTCTGTCCAGCAATTAAATCACTTCCTGGTTTACATTTCAATCTCTAACCGGAGGTAGGAGTCGCCGAGGGAGATTAAAGAAACTAGCTTTTTCTACCATACACATCGCTACAACCTATTCGTCCAAAAAAACAGGTTTTCGCCCAACTCCTAAACTTGATAAACCCGCCCCCACAGACAAGCAGCGGGGCGGGTTTATTTTTACTATGATAGATTTTAGGCTGAAAAACCTGGTTGCTTGGAAGCTATAACAATCCTCAAAGATTTGTGGGACTACTCGTTACAAGTTCGAGCGAAAGCAGGGCAGATCCGGAAGCGAGCATCTGAGTTTTGCATTTATTCGTTTACTCGTTACCTGGCTCTGCCTGGTAACGCAGATCCGGAGGCTCTGCCTCCTTTTTTCGCAGCCGAGGCTCTGTCTCCTTTTTTCACAGCCGAGGCTCTTCCTCGCTTTACTCGTTACCTGGTTCTGCCTGGTAACGCAGATCCGGAGGCTCTGCCTCCTTTTTTCGCAGCCGAGGCAGAGCCTCTGGACATCGGTTCCCAGGCAGAGCCAGGGAACCAGTTAAACTCAGTAGATTTTAGTGTACCGCTTCTTGAGAACGCAGCGCTGACTCAACTGCCAACAAAGCCCGATCGAC
>JAJAYT010000165.1 GCA_026786085.1 Microcoleus sp. CAN_BIN18
GTAGTCAGTAGTCATTAGTCATTAGTCATTAGTCATTTTCCCAATTCCCAATTTCCAATTCCCAATTCCCAATTCCCTACCTTTAGATAGATGTCAGATCATCGCCAACTGTAAAACTTTCATAAAAAGAGAACTTGCTCTGTCTTGAGGAAGACTCAATAAATGTGTTTTAGAGAACAGCAATTTCTGGCAAACTCTAACCAAAGATAGTTTGTGAATGAGTTAGCTTCGGCTTAATATTTAAAGATAAGCCAAAGACCTTTTGAAAAAATTGAAGAAGGAATAAATCATGACTAATCGCCAACCAACACCGACCGACGAACAAATTAGCAAAGCAACACCGACGGACGAAAAAATCGAAGCTAATATGAAAGCCCCCCACTACGACAGGGGCATTACTCCCGCTGAGACAGCAGCGCGACAAGAACGTGAAGGCGCTAACTTCATGCACGCAACCACAGAAGAGAAACAGCAAGATGCCAAGACTGACGACCAAACCGATAACGAAAGTATTCGTACCACAGATGGTTATACCGTAGACCAAGAAGGTCTTGTCAACAATTATGCGATCGAACCGGAAATGTACATCAACGAACCGGGCGACTTGAGAGAAAAAGAGGAAGCCGAAGCCGCAGAACGCGTTCGCATTCTCGCAGAAATCAAAGATAAAAAAGGCGAAGAAGGACAACTGACAATGGATGCAGACACCCGCGGCAAAGGCCCGGGAATTATCTAGCTTGTCTCGTTTGTAGTTGCGCTCTGCTGCTAGGGCGCGCTAGGTGGCAATTAATTGCAAAGCAAAGGGGCAGGTTTTTTTAGTTCCGGCCGTTGTCGCTCTTTCCGGTAAAACCAGCCCCTATTCTGCTGTATAATTATGTTGTAAAATTTAAGATATTACATACATTTGGATTTAATTAAAATTAATTAAACCTTCACATTTTCCCTCAGCCAATTAAACTTCGCCTGAGCAAGCGCCAAATTTTCCAAGACGTTCGGATTAATATCCTCCCGATCCATTTCCGGCTGATCCAATTCTATATTGCGACCATATTCTATATGTCTGATCGTACCGCGCATCCGGTCTGCTAGACACAGCGAAATTCCATAATAAAAGCGGGAAGCAAAGCCCATATCGTGTTGAAGTTTGAGGACTAACTGCCGCCTCGGAATTGCCAACAAGTGAGTTTCTTCGATCGCCTTCACCGTTGCCAAAGGAGGGCGAGCGTCAATAAAAGAAACTTCTCCCACAAGTTCTCCACTGGCTATTTTAGCGAGTTCTTTACTCTGCTCCTGGTCGAGCAAAACGCTCAAACTCCCGTTTAAAACAATGTATAGTGCATCAATTTGTTTCCCTTCCTTGATCAAAATCGCGCCTGGAGCGAGAACTTCCTTTTTGCCTTTTTGGACGATCCAGTCGATATCATCGTTATTTAACTGGCTCAAAATGAAAAGTGCTTTTTTTCTGCTGTTGTCGGCCATAACTTTAGCTCCCGATCACTTTTTTTATAAGATTTAGATGGCACGCTGTCGCAACTTCTTCCGAAGATAGGACGTACGGTTGAAACCGCGTCTATGCCAAGGAAGTCCGCCGACGGGGTGTAAAGAAAATAAGGTAATTTTAACCGCCCGGTCTTTAACCCGCTATACAAGCGGGTTTTGTTTGTATAGGTTTCAACCGCCCAGTCTTCTGATCTGAATAATCTTTCAATAATAGCATTTGTTGAACAATCTTTTTTTAAGTCGATCGGCATTCCCCACAATCCTGCTTCATGTCCGTCTCAAAAGCAATCCGGTTCGCCCGCACAGCTTGGCTATGGAATGGGGCGCGGGAGACAAAGCTCCCCCCGCCCACTCTTGCTCGCACTAAATCGATCGCAAATCAGGATAGCCAGCCAACATATCATCAGCAGTCAGAGTATCGCCGTTAGCTTGAGGAGTCCACAGCACCTCAACCGCCAGCAACTGCTCGCTCGATACTCCTCCAATCAGGCGCAAAGCTTGGCGCAAATCTTCAGAGTTTCTGACTGTTGGCAATTCCAATTTGCCTTGAGTACCAACAATCACCGTCACCACAATAAACTCACCGGGTTCTGAATTCAAATCAGAAGCAACCAGCGCGCCGTTTTCCTGCAAACCAGGCAAGATATTGCTGCTCCCTGCCTGCCGGAGCTGGTTGTTATAATTCGAGAGCGTTTCTTCAGTAAACTTGCTGCGTTCTGCCAGAGAAAACTGGTTAAATTTAGCTTCGGCTGCTTCCAAACGAGTTTGCACAGAGTCAGCGCCCGCGTAAACCCAGTATTCAGGATGCCGCAGCATCGCCAGAGTAGATTCTTGCAGCACTTGAGCGCGGCCGGCCGCTGTCTCCGTATCCGCTTGGCGCGCTAGCGAGTCCAGTTCGCCTTGCAAACCGCGGGCCTCTGCTAACAAACCAACTTGCAAGCGGGCCACAGATACCGTGGTAGTAGGGGTGCTGTTGCCAAGTTCGTCAGTGCCACCCCCGGCGCTACGGAAGCTTCGCACCAGGAAATTCGCGATCGAAATAAAGATCAAAATCGAGAACAGCCCGCCAAAGCCGCCACCAAACCCAAAAAACGGCAGCAAGAATGGGAAACCGAAGCCACCACCAAAGCCGCCACCGTAGCCACCGGGGTAGTAACCGCCTCCAGACGGGGCGTAAGTGCGACTAGGAGACGAGTAACTGCGCGCTGGAGCTCTAAAAGAGCCGCCTCCCATCCGTCCTCCGCTGCGAGCAGCCAGAGCTCCGTCAGCGTTACTGAGGGCTAGCGTCACTACCAGACCGATCGCAAATAGTGATTTCAAAAGCGGTTTGATCATCTTTGTAATTAGTTGCTTGTACATAACACCGTTACTATTCGATACATTTATAATTTACAATCAATTCTGGCGGATGGGCAGCGTGGTTGTAGGGGTGAACCGTGCGAGATATCCGTACTAGCCGAACCCTGCACCGCTAGAACTCTGTCTGGGAACGACAAAGGCTAGAGAGTAGAGAGGACTTTAGTCCTTACTACGAACAATGGACGCGGATTTTACAGAACTTTACCTAAGTAAGGGGCGATCGGCCAACAATAAGGTTTAGACTTTTAAACAAACGCCGCAAGTCCCAGCAAGCAGGACTTTATCTACCCTAAAAAAACATTATGTTCCCCACTCACCGCCCCCGCCGCCTCCGCAACCATCCCCAACTCCGCCGGATGGTACGCGAAAATATCTTGACAACCAGCGATTTAATTTACCCTCTATTTGCCGTACCGGGAGAAGCTTTTGCCAAAGAAGTTAAATCGATGCCTGGAGTTTACCAGCTATCGGTAGATAAAATAGTAGAAGAAGCAAAAGAAGTCTACGATCTCGGCATTCCTGCGATTATTTTATTTGGCATTCCCGCAGACAAAGATACAGCCGCGACAGGTGCTTGGCACGATTGTGGCATCGTCCAAAAGGCAACAGCAGCAGTTAAAGCAGCCGTACCAGATTTAATCGTCATGGTTGATACTTGTCTGTGCGAATATACGAGTCATGGTCACTGCGGCTATTTGGAAGTTGGAGACTTAAGCGGCCGAGTCTTGAACGATCCAACCCTAGAATTACTCAAAAAAACCGCCGTTGCTCAAGCTAGAGCTGGTGCAGATATTATCGCACCTTCGGGGATGATGGACGGTTTTGTTGGAGCAGTTCGCGAAGGATTAGACTCGGCTGGATTTGAAGATATTCCGATCATGTCTTACGCGGCAAAATACGCCTCAGCTTATTATGGCCCATTCCGCGATGCGGCAGATTCGGCTCCGCAATTTGGCGATCGGCGCACCTATCAAATGGACCCTGGAAATGGCCGGGAAGCTCTCAAAGAAATTGCTCTCGACATTGCTGAAGGTGCGGATATGCTGATGGTTAAACCCGCTTTAGCGTACATGGATATTATCTGGCGCGTCAAGGAAGCCACTAATTTGCCAGTTGCTGCTTACAACGTTTCTGGAGAATACGCGATGGTGAAAGCCGCCGCCCTCAACGGTTGGATTGATGAAGAAAGAGTGGTGATGGAAACCTTGACAGGATTCAAGCGTGCTGGTACTGATTTGATTTTGACTTATCACGCCAAAGATGCGGCCCGTTGGCTGCAAAACTGATTCACTCGTGATGCCCCAGCCAATACGTTTGGTATCGGAATACCGGGCGGTTGAAACCGCGTCTATACAAACAAAACCCGGATGGTGCGCGGGTTGAAGACAAGGAGGTAAAAATTACGCGATCTTCTTTAGTCGGAATACCGAGCGGTTGAAACCGCGTCTATACAAACAAAACCCGCCTCCGCGGGTTGAAGACAATGAGGTAAAAATTACGCGATATTCTTTACACTGCGGAGGCGGAATTCGCTTGTCTAGAAGCGGTTTCAACCGCCGTCTAATCTGGGGAATTTTGAGTCAAAAACTTTTTCACCAACTTTATACAAAAAAGTATTAATAATTACCGAAATTAGTTAGAAAATATGTGTAACTAAAAATAGTTTTGTAAATCGGGAATTCAATTATTGATTGTTCCCAAGCAAAATCAACTTTCAATTCTGTAAGACGGCAAAAGTAACATAGTTTAGATACAACTTAAAGGCGCATTGAACATGACATCAACGACTAGGGATTCCAGTCACATTCAATTTTGTATAGAGCGCGATCGCGCCGACATCGTACAAATCCAAGAACTATTTAAAGCTGCAGCCTTTTGGGCGAGGGCACGCAAAATAGAAGATTGGGAAATTGCGATCGCCAATAGCGAGCCAGTTGTGACTGTTTGGGATGGCTCACGGGCGATCGGCTTTGCCAGAGCCACCTCAGACGGCATCTATCGAGCCACCATCTGGGATGTCGCCATTCACCCAGATTATCAAGGTGCAGGACTCGGCCGCCAATTAGTCCAAACCGTTTTAAGTCACCCTCGAATGTGCCGAGTAGAGCGAGTTTACCTGATGACAACTTACAAACAAAGCTTCTACGAGCGCATCGGTTTTCAGCACAACGCCAGCACTACAATGGTACTTGAAAATCAGCTCTTAGAAGAAAATGTCGAATTAGAAATTAGCAAGGGCGAATTGCTAACTGTTATTTGTTAAATAAGCAAAAAACTTGTACCAAAATCTCTAAATAGTATGGTGTGCAATGCGCACCATACTATTTAAAAATAATTTACCTCTTCCCTCCCTCCGTTAAATCCATTACACAATCCGTTACCTTCTTCCTTCTTCCTTCTTCCTTCTTCCTTCTTCCTTCTTCCTTCTTCCTTCTTCCTTCTTCCTTCTTCACAAAGTTGCCAAAGGAATACAACATTGAGTCCGGTTAAAATTGGACTCTTCAGACTCAGAAGGCACGGCCAGAACCTCCAACTTTCCATTCATCAAAGTTAAGAGAGTCTGATTCATCAATAACCTCATTCCAGAAGATACCTTAGAATTATCGCTGATCTTAGTAGCATCACACTCCAAATCGTGCTTCAGCAAATCCCAAGACTCGCTCCAAGCACTAACTGAACGCTGATCGTCCACCCAAATGTGAACGTATCCAGATTCCGGCGAAGAATGCGCAGAAACAGAAATACTCCCCTCTTCCATCTGAGCAACAGCAGTATCTACCAAATTGACCAAAACTTGTCTAAACCTCGACCAATCTGCCAGTATATAAATCCCCGGATCGGGCGGCAATATCTCCAAACGAATGCTGCGATTAGCAGCTTGCAAGTAAGTTAAATCGTCAACTTCATCAAAAATCTTAGCTAGCTGAATCGGCTCAATATCCATCCTGTCAGTGCCGTGTTCAGTTTTAGCAACAGAAATAATTTCATCTATCAATTTCACCAGCTTGAGCGCGGCGATGTGAGCTTGCTCGACAAACTCTCGTTCCTCAGCAGGATCGTCGCACAAATCCGACAGAATTAATTGCAGTGTACCGATCATAGTGCTCAGGGGCGATCGCAACTCGTGAGAAGTTCGAGCCAAAAAACCACCCTTAAATTGACTCATCTCCGATGCCATCTGATAAGCCAACTGAGTTTGCTTAAGTTGCTCGGAAAGGGCATCAAACTCCTCTAATCGAATTTCTTGAGGGGTTGGAGGCACATAGGGCGCAGGTTCTGGTTGTTGCGAGCTTTTTTGCCGAGGGCGCCAAATCAAACTGCTTCCCAAACCCAGTCCCAGTCCCATACCTAAATATACAAATTCGCTCCAGCCGATCGGCGCCATATTGATTTGCCTAGGAGTTTAGATTTTAGCATTGTGACATACTCCTACACCAACTGAGTAGATTATGGTGTAGGCTTCTCAGTGACTCCCGGTATCCCGTCGGACATTAACTGAGCTTTAAGGACGGGATGACCCACCGCCCTATTTTTTATATTAATCGCTGCATTGTGATCGCGATCGAGACTACACCCACAATGGTGGCAGTCATGCCACCGGATATGTAGCTTTTTTGGTACTTTATCACCGCAATTAGAGCAATCTTGTGAAGTGTTGTGGGCGCTGACTGGGACTGCCAACAAACCAGCATTTGCGGCTTTGTTTGTGAGAATCAACAGAAAGCTTGACCACCCAGCATCCAATACAGATTTTGCCAATTTTGTGCGAGCAAGTCCTTTGACGTTTAAATCTTCATGGGCGATTACGTCGTATTTTGACAATAGATAGTTAGCTGTTTTGAAATGAAAGTCTTTTCGTCTATCTGCGACTTTCTTGTGTTGCTTCCCAAGTTGCTTAACCGCTTTTTGTCTGCGGCTACTACCTTTTTTGCGACGTAATACGCGCTTTTGAGCAACCCGCAACCGTTTTTGGGCTTGACGATAATACTGAGGTATAGCAACTGTTTCTCCTTCGGAAGTTGTGAGAAAGTCCTTCAAACCAACATCAATTCCGGTGATTGAATCTGGGTTAAACTCTGGCTTAATTTCAGGAACTGTCAAATCTTCCAGGGAAAGAGTTAGGTAAAAACCATCAGCTTTCTTTGTGACAGATACGGTTTTAATTGTAAATCCATCAGGGACAGGGCGATGCAGGACAACTTTAACTTTCCCGAACATCGGCAAGTTAATCTGATTACCTTGCCAACACCGATTTTTTATTTGAGGATAAGTGAAAGTGCGATAACGATTACACGGTTTAAATCGAGGTCTACCGCTACGCTTTCCGTTGCTATCACCTTTGAGGAATCTGTCAAACGTTACCTTCACTCGCTTAACTACATCCTGAAGCACTTGGGAATATATTTCCTTGTACCAGGGATGTGTCTTTTTGAGTTGTGGTAGTGTCTTTTTTTGACTGTAATAGTCTGGATTGTCCCGTAGTTCCGCTAGGTAGCAAACCAGAGGGCAAGCATTGACGGGGGAACGATTTTGCTCATACCAATTAAATCGATCGGCCAGCAAAAAGTTGTATTGAGAACACAACATGGATAACCATCTGTCGAGCTGCAAAATTTGCTGTTTTGTTGGGCGTAATTTGTATTGGTAGCTTGTTCTCACACACTCATCCTCCTTGACACGATCGTAACACCCTGACTCGATCGCATCATGATAAGATTGATTAACTACGTACCTACGTTACGTTAATCCGCCTATCCATTCCGACACTAACCTGGGTACAGTTTAGTGTCGGAATGGATAGGCGAAGATGCTAGCTCGATCGCGCCCTGTCGCAATATTTCCCAATTACCGCCAGTCCATTTAGCCACAGTCGAAGGTAGACTCGAAGCTATCAGCGCTGTTGCAACTGTTGCTAATTCAGAAGGCATTAATGTCAAAACTTCGGGAAACTGCGCCTCAATTTCTGCCACCGACTCCAGAGGCGCTTGGCCGGATAAATTAGCACTGGTAGTCGCCAAAGGGCCTGTCTGCTCTAGAATCTTGAGAGCCAGGGGAAAATTAGGCACTCGTATCCCGATTGTAGTGCGATCGATCGCATTCATGGCGGGCGGCACCAGTGGCGAAGCCGGCAGCACCAAAGTTAGCGCCCCAGGCCAATAGGATGCGGCCACTTGCTGCCACAATTTTAACTCTGCTAGACTCCCGTGCACGTAAGGCCACAAAGCCTCCGCCGATGCTGCCATCAAAATCAGCGGTTTGTCTTGACTACGGCGTTTAGCTGCAAAAATCAACTCCGCGCGATCGGGCAGCGTCGCCAAAGCGGGTACAGTATCAGTGGGAAAACTGACAATATAATCTCCTGAAATTGCCCCTTGAACTAGGGTATTTATCGAAACTTGTGTCATCCGATTTTAGATTTTAGATTTTAGATTTTGCATAAATCTTTGATTGATCGGGAAACCGCAGATGTCAGGCAGATCAACACAGATCAACGCAGATAATTTCAAGATCCCAGAGCGCATGAATGCAATCTTGTCTATTTGAGAATTGCAGCATATTTTGGGAATCTAAAGACGATAGGCTAAGGCAAAGCGATCGATTCCCGCTAAATCCGAAAATATCTGAACTTCACCGTAACTCCCGTGACTTTGCAGCATCTCAGCTACCGCCTCAGCTTGTCCCGCCATCATCTCAACCAACCAAACCCCCCCGGATGCTAAATAATCGGGAGCCGTTTCTACCAAATGCCGGATGCAATCTAAGCCGTCTAAACCGCCGTCTAAGGCCAGATGAGGTTCATGTCGCAAAACTTCCGGTTGCAGAGTCAACACCGTGCTGCTGGGAATGTAAGGCGGGTTAGAGACCATGCCGCTAACTTTACCTTTGAGAAATTCTAGCGGTTCCCACCACAAACCTTGATAAAAATTAACTCGCGATGCAAAGCCCAAATTCTCAGCATTCAGTCGAGCCACTGCCAAAGCTTCCGAACTGTAATCTACTGCATGAACTGTAGTATTTGTCAACGCAGAAGCCAAGCCGATCGCGATCGCCCCGCTGCCCGTTCCCAAATCCACCCAATGCGATTTTGGATTGACTGAATAGTTTTTAACAGCTTCCACAGCCAAATCGATCAGCAATTCCGTTTCAGGACGAGGAATTAGCACCGCTGGCGTTACTTTGAGCGAAAAATGCCGCCAATGTGTAACTCCCGTTAAATACTGCACAGGAACCCGTTCCTGCAAGCGTCGCTGCCACAATTGAGCAAGTTCTGATAAAGACAACTTTAATTCAATTTTTGGCAAATATTTAAACGACCCCAAACGCAGAGCCAATTTATCCAAACCTGCCAGCTCTTGCAGTAGCCAGTCGAGTTCTGCTTGGGGAATGTCGGAGGCGATCGCATCTACCTTAGCTTGATTCATCCACTGCCAAAGCTCTAAACCAGAAACAAACATAAGACTTTTTGGGAATTGGGAATTGGGAATTGGGAATTGGGAATTGGGAATTGGGAATTGGGAATTGGGAATTGCTAATTGCGAATTGGGAATTCCGA
>JAJAYT010000166.1 GCA_026786085.1 Microcoleus sp. CAN_BIN18
CCGCTGCTCGATCCAGAATCGGTCGATCGCGAGCAACTTGCAGTTCGCTCACCCACTGATAGACATTATCCTGAGCTTTGGCGTACAGAGTCCTACCGCTCTTAATTTCCGAAGCTTTTTCAATAGCAGCGCTAAGTTTTCCTTGCTTCGCCAGGGCGATAGATTCATCCAAAAAAGGCTGATCTTGAATAACTTCTATGCGTTTCGTCCACTGAGCCAAGAGAGTTTGCGCCTCTACTCTGCGGGGGCGGTTTTGAGAAATCAGCAGTACCTGACCGATGCCGCCCTTAAGTCCTTCAACCGTTCCCGGTGCTGCCAACTGTTTCGCCAGGTTCACAAAAGATTGGTCTTCGATCCGCTGAATTTCCCGGCGCCAAGTAGCCACCAAGGTTTGAGCGTGAACCCGCCGCGGCTGTTTGGGCCCGATAGTTTGCGCTTGCTCGATCGCTACCTGAAACGCCCCTACCTGACCGAAACTGGCGATCGTGCTCGCCACTTGCAAACGTAGCAAATCTTGAAACTGCACCTGCAAATTGTCAATTTGAACTTGAGCCTGCTTGTACAGAGGGCGGCCCGGAGCAATTTGGCTAGCAGCCCCCCGCCCTTCGAGCAATGTAAAAATGTGTTGCGCCAGCGGAGTTGAGATCGACTGGTTCCACATCACCGCCTGAGCTCTACCCAACTGCATCAAATCTTGAGCTTCTGCAAACAGTGGCGAATCCTGTGGCACCACAGAAGCAGCCTCGATCGCCCCTGGGAGGTCTTTCAACCCCAACCGCTTAGTAGCCATTGCCAGCAAAGTCCGGCTCCAGCCCTCAATTTCCTTCTCAGCTTTAGCACGGGCAAAAAGCTGTGGGTCTATTTTGCGAGCCACGACGATCGCCTCAGCGAACTTTTGCGGAGTTCCGTCCTTCGCCAACTCTCTAGCCTCTTTCAAGCGCTGCCAGCCATTTCTTTCCAAAGAAATCTGCTGGATCAGCTCGTTATAGCGCTTCTGACTCCAGAAAACATTTTCCAGCTTAAACAGAGCTTGAGCATAATCCCAGGCCTTCCTCAAATCCTCACTTTTCAAAGCTGTTAGGGCTGTATCGTAGAGTTTTTGGCCCTCCTGCCAATTTTTTTCCCAAGCATTCACAGCATCCTGTACCTCTGGGTAAGACGGACTGGTTTTGGGAATTTTCGCCACAATCGCCAGAGCCCCTTTCAAATCACCAAGCTCAATTTTTGCCCTGGCAAATCCCAGCATGGCTTTCGACCATTCCCCGATCAAATGTTGACCCTGGGAGTATAACGGATGTTCTTTCGGCCAAGCCTGCACCATTGCCACTGACGATTCTAGCTGTTCTAACTTGCCAGACTTAGCTGCTTGTTGAGCGCAGTAAAGTCGCTCTCCGTCTGCCGCCAGCGGTGAAAGTTGCTGGCAATTCGGCGGCGGGGGCATCGTCAGCAGCCACAGAAATGCAGCAGCACCGGTTACTCCAAATCCCACCAGGAGACTCAGCCAGATTAGCTGCCACTGCCAAAAAGTTCTTTTGCCCTCATTCAGCAGCACCTGGCTAGAGGCACTCGCATCGCCTGTCGCCTCTGCACTCAACTGTGCCTTTGGTTTGGGGGATGGGTTGTATTGCGGTGGTGTGTGGAATTGGTCAGATTGTCGTCTCGCCATTACTTCAGCCTGTCCTGTAATGCGCTGTCAAGCCTGACACTCCCACATCAAATCATAAAGATTGTGATGTCGGCTTCTGACTCCTGTTAAGGAGATCGAGAACTTCCTTCAAGGTACTGGCAATTTTTCCCTCTACGGCGTTTTATAGTGAGGTTCGTGTCCAGCCCCACTGGTTGCTTCCGAGCATTTTCGGCTCTCGAAGCACGTAGATCATACCAGTTATCAAACAATTATTCACAGCTCTCCGGGGCAGTTTAGCAGAAAAAACACTATAAAACCCCGTCAGTCGATTTTCGATTTTCGATTTGACTCCGCAGATGAATCTGGGGAGTTAAGTGACGCTCCTACACCAACCGCAAGCGTTATGGTGTAGGCATCTGAGTCCTGTTAAGGATATCCAGATATTCCTTCAAGGTACTCCTATTGTTTCCCTCTACGGCATTTTATAGTGAGGAACACGTCCCGCCCCACTCTTGGTTTCAAAAATGAAATTCCAAGCACCTTCGTGCCCTGAAAATTTTACTCGCAGCTCTTGGTGCCACAATTAAATGTGTCACTTCCCTACGAAACCCCCTATCTTCAGTTGTCAAGGTTCAGTATATTGGTAGCATTTTCGGCTGCCTAATAACTATGACTATAGCATTCAAACTCTTGCTGGGTCAAGCCTTAGCCCTATTTGCTCGTCTCCTCATCCACCCGCCCACTCCCATTCTTCTGCGCTTGTTGGCTCGCAGGCGAGTGGAATCGTCATCTCGCTCGCCTTTCATCCCACAGTCAGTGGAGTACCACTCGCCCTGTGGGGATTCCCGTCTGTTGAGCTAAAGTCTCAACTTTTAGCTATAGCGGGTAGAAGTGATTTTTTGGGTTTAGTTGTAAATTTTATGCTCGACCGCACAACTTACCGATCGAGTTTCAGTTTTCTTTACTGTGCCGAATTCCGGCGCGCCACGGCAACCTGTGCCAGATCGAGCGCTGCTAAATACTTAAACCATTTTATACCACCGACAGACCGAGCAAAAACATCAGTTTTGCGAACAACAGCGGCTGATAAATTGGTTACGAAGCTTTTGTGGTATCGCTGACACTCGATGAACCCAAGGCGGACTCTGCCAAGCGATATCCGTAGAAATCTATCCGGTAGTCTACAATTCTGACACCAGTTTGCCGTTGAATTTGTTCGATTAAGTCGATCGGCAATTCCACATGAACGTCGAGAATCTGAGCCGTATCCAGACAATTGACATGAGAGTGAGAGTCGCTGACATTCCCGTACAAGCGTCCCTCGGATCGTTCTATACACTCAATAATCCCTTCTCTCGACAAAGCTTCTAAATTTTGATAAACAGAAGTATGCCCGATCGCCTTGGCTTGTTGGTTCAGGCGATCGTAAATTTCGCGAGCCGAGAGGTGTTCTTTTGCATCCCACAAAAGTTCTAGAATAAATCGACGCTGGCGGCTCAAGCGCATTCCCATCGCCTGACAGCGGTTTAAAGCATCTTCTAATGAACAAATTGGTTTCACAACTACCGCCTTCTAAAGCCTGCTCGATTTTTAATTCTGGTACAGTAATGCACACCGATCCTATATCCACTAATTCTAACGCAGGGTTGCCCAACAGTAGAAGGTAGAGGGCAAAAATCTCGAAGAGAGTGAATTTTTTCGAGTTGCTGCTGAGTTTAGGCTGCCAGCACGCACCATGAAATTTTCCCAATCAAAAATAATATTTTGACTCTATCTTCTGCTGCAACAAGTCCTAGGAAGAGGATTTGATAGCGTGAATCAGTAACTTGGCGATTTCCGAGAGTTGCTTTTTGTTGAAAGTTTTGAGCAAAAGCTTGACTACCGCCTTCGGTTCGGCAGGAAGTGCTACTTGCTTCGATGCTGCTGGGGCTGCCGCTGCTGGGGCTGCCGCTGCTGGGGCTGCCGCTGCTGCTGCCAAAAGTAGCAAATTTTTACTCGGAGCGATCGTCTTAACTTTTCCCGTTTGCACCAAATCCCCAGCATCCTTAAGCTCTTTGATAATCATCGGAGCTAAGACTTTATAAGAATTTTTGGGATTAACGATCGCCCCTCTAGCTATCTTAACTAAATTTTGCCAAGTCTCAATTTTACCTCCCAACTTATACAGGCGAAGGCACAAAGCCGTCAACTCCTGGCGACTAGCAGCCGATTCTTTCTGCTTGAACACCTGCAACATCTCTTTAAGTAGAGCCATCACTTCACCAGCAAAATTCGCTGGCACGCCGCCCGCTGTTTGAGCTGCCGCGGGCCCACGAGATCCAGCAGCAACCGCCAGAACTTTGCCCGATGCCAAGTTTTTCAGATGAGTTTCCAGTTGAGCAAAAACTGGCATCACCTGCTGCACAAGTTTTTCTCCCTCTTCATTCCTCAAGCCGAAAGGCCCTTCCAGTCGCGCCAGCAAGTCTTTAAGCGTATCAACTCCCTTTAAAAACAGGGATTCTGCCGTTTGGTCAACCTGCTTGACGGGCCCATCCTTGAGCACCTTAAAACAATCTTCCAAGCGATGAGCAGTTGTTTTAATACTATCCAAGCTGAGCATAGCCGCCCCTCCTTTCACGGAATGGGCGGCTCGGAACATCTCTTGGAGGCTTTCGGGGTCTTTCATCGTGGACTTCAAGTCCACTAAACCATTTTCTAGAGTATCGAGGTGCTCCTTAGCCTCCTCTATAAACAAACGCATAATTCGGTCTTGCTGATCTGACACGACAGTCCTCCTAACAATCTCAGCACCCTCCAGAAAGCACCCTGTGCGCGGGAGGAAACGCGACTTATTCCTGCCCAAAGTCGGAAGCTTCCATGCAAAATATTCTAGCCTGCCTCAGCTAACAGACTGAAAATACTGGTGCTGTTGCGGTGGGCGGGAGAGCCAAAACTCGTACCCTCAGAGATCGAACCTAGAGTTCTGAGGGAGTATCTGGAGCGATTTCAATGCCCATTCCTTGTTTGATGATCATCTGTTGATCCGTAATCAAGTCGCTCAATTCCTTGACTTCAACGCCGATGTTTTGGCAAGCCAGTTTCAGTTCCCTCTCGAATGTGTCGAGGTCGCTCCCGTAGCCGCAAAGCTCGGCGGCTGTGGCGATTCCTTGTTGGGCGTTGGCTTTGGCGCAGTCGATCAATTCAATGCCTTTGAGGGGTTGGGAGGATGCCATAGTGTCAAACCACAATTTATCTTTTTTTCTACTGTACCTAGAACGTTGAGGTCGATCGATCTATCGAAAGGCATGAAAAACCCTGTCCGTGCCGCGTGTTACCAATTCATAGCTATTTTTTGGGAGTTCCTGGCAAGATAGCAGTAGTTAGAATTTTCTAACGCTTACTGTGCCTAACTTAGGCTAGATATCTGTGAGAAATGTTTCCAAATCTCAAATGCACTGGGTGTGGAGCGTCCGGCACCGCTTGTTTGCGTCCGTTCTGTTCGCTATAGCAGTCGCTGTTTTCCTGCCGCCTGACTATATTCCCCTGACTCGGACACTGTGCATTTGGAACGCGGGCGCTGTCAGTTTCCTGATTTTGACTTGGATACTGATGCTGCAAGGCACTCCCGAACTGATGCGCCACCACGCTCAGCAGTTGGACGCTGGCCGCTTGGCAATCTTAAGTACGATCGTGGCAGCGGCTTGTGCTAGCTTGTTGGCGATCGTCTTTCTATTGCGCGATACCAAAGGTCTGCCCCCAAATTTACTATTTCTGCACTTGGGGCTTTCTGTCTTGACACTTGTTGGTTCTTGGATGCAGGTGCACACTATCTTCACCATGCACTATGCCCACAGCTACTACGGAAACCGCAGCAAGCAGCACGGCAGCTACTCGCAGGCGAATGGTTTGGATTTTCCGGGCGATGAGGAACCAGACTTTAAAGATTTTTTATATTTCTCCTTTGGTATTGGGATGACTTGCCAAGTTGCAGACGTGCAGACGACTTCTCGTTCCATGAGATTTCTCGTGCTTTTTCACAGCGTGCTGTCGTTCTTTTTTAACACTGCTATTTTGGCTATGAGTGTCAATATTATTGCTGGATTGAATGGATAGGATTTAGTAGTAGATGCTGTTATTTTTTGTTAATTGGCGATCGGATCTTGTTTTAGGGCGCTGCTTATTCCCCGAATTCCAGAGCTAGACGCAAGAAAGTCAGTCTAATCACCCAATTTTACAAAACTCAATAAAAAATGTTACTCTAATAACGAGTTATACGTAAACCTTCCGCCTATCCACGTCATTTGGGGTATTGTGCGGAAAGTTTCAGCCTAATAATAGTTCGACTGCTTAGGTTATATCGGGGCGGTCTATCAAAGTTATCTGTCCGAGTTTAGTATTTTAATAAAGTCGCGCTATCATTGGGATCGAGAACTAAGTATCATGGTTTAGGTGAGTTTTACAGTGACCAAGAAGAAACGGAAGAAAGAGAAAAATTCTGCTCAAGCAAATAATAAAAACCAGTCTAGAGGTTTTGCCGCTCATCGCGTCGAAGGACCATCTACTGAAATCCTCTATTATGAGATGTCATCTCCGTTTGAGGGAATGACTGAAGACGAAAGAGTTGAATTAATTAAGAAATTAGGTGAAAACTTCGGTCAACAATTTGAGACCTATTTTGAAACATTGCAAAAACAAATTTTTCAGGTTGAGCCTTGTTCTTTACTATCGCTTTTTGCATACTACGGTTTAACTACTTCACCCGGCATAAATCGTGAGTGGACTGAAAAAAATCCAATCCTTCAACATCATGTAGAATTTCTACAAGGTCTTCTTCTTCAGCATTCACAAAATTCATTTGATTTCCGACCAGCTCTACCACAAGACTTTGTTGAGTTTCGCCAACTGGTCCAGGATGTCACACGTGGATTTCAAATGAAGCCTTTATCCCTAGCAGCTCCATCGACAACCATAGAGCAGCATCAGAAGCTTATCACCGTAGGCAGGATCAGGGCAGATACTCAAGCTGTACGTAACTGGGGATATCCACAACAAGTTAAGCGGATTGTTTCGGATTTATTCTCAAGTCTGGATGATACGATTGAGCAAAGAATTGGAGTTCGAGTTGTTTGCTTAGTTGAAATGTGGTTCAAAGTGATCGATGTTGTTGAAAGCAGAATCAATCAGCATTGGAATTTGGTTATGCCTGCGCTCCGAGCCAAAAACATCGAAACAGCTATCAAAGAATATTATCAAGCTTTTCCCGATCTTACTTCATCTCCAGAAGCAGAAGTGTTGAATGCTTATTAAGAGGATTCTAAAAATAGATACACGAATCCTATCAACTGCTGATTTTAGCAATTAAATACGATTTCCTTAAACCAGTGAATATCGCTGATTTTCTCACACATAAAA
>JAJAYT010000167.1 GCA_026786085.1 Microcoleus sp. CAN_BIN18
CAGATGAAACTTTGTTTTTGTCGGGAGTAATGCCGACAACTCTGTGCGCGGATTTGACCGCAGAGCAAATAGAGCGCATCCATACAGCTATTATTCAAATCTTACAGAAGGCGATCGCCTCCGGCGGCACCACCTTCAGCAATTTTCTCAACGTCCAAGGTGTGAATGGCAACTACGGCGGCGTTGCTTGGGTGTACAATCGCGCCGGTCAACCCTGCCGCACTTGCTCTGCAACCATTGAACGTATAAAATTAGCAGGGCGATCGACTCATTTTTGCCCCGCGTGTCAGAAATAGACATAGGAAGAAGTCAATGGATTTTAGATTGACTTCACTCAAATACTGCTTTTATTCCTCAATCCGCGCAGGCGGACTACCCTTCGGGAAGGCTAACGCCTACGTTTCTGTAGAAGCGATTTCAATTGCCTAGTGATTTTAAAGGCAAATTTAGATTAAAATTTGTATAGTTTTTCAAACTAGACAGAGTAAGTTATGGCAATCAAAAAAGGCAGCATAGTCCGCGCTATCCGCGAAAAATTGGAAAATAGTTTGGAAGCTAAAGCCAGCGATCAACGTTTTTCCTCCTATTTATTTGAAACTAAGGGCGAAGTTCTGGATGTTCGCGGCGAGTATGCTTTCGTCAAATTTGGCAAAGTGCCAACTCCGAATATTTGGCTGCGGGTAGATCAACTCGAAGATTTTAAGTAACAGAGGTTACATTAAACATCGCTGCTCTCAATCTAATATAGGGTGCGCACTGCGCACCTTACCAATATTCCGCTAAAATCTCAAATCTCAAGATCGCTCTTCTCAATCTAATCTAGGGTTCGCAGTGCACACATTACCAATATTCCGCTAAAATCTAAAATTTAAAATCCTCAAATCTAAAATCGAATGACTTCCACCAATTCCACCACCTTAAATTATCCATCAACCCGCGTCTCAATTATCGGTGCAGGCAAAGTTGGCAGTACCTTAGCCCAGCGAATAGCCGAGAAAAATCTGGCAGATGTGGTATTGCTAGATATTGTCGAAGGTTGGCCCCAGGGAATTGCTTTGGATTTGATGCAAGCCAGAGGAGTTGAACGACACGATCGCCAAATTGTCGGTACAAACAACTATGCTGATACTGCTAACTCCAACATTATCGTAATTGCGGCCGGCATACCACGCAAACCCGGTATCAATCGCGAAGATTTAATTAAAATTAATGCTGCAATTGTTACAGAAGCTGCAAAAAATGCGATCGCCCATTCCCCCGAAGCAATCTTAATCGTAGTCACAAATCCCCTCGATGTCATGACTTATCTAGCCTGGGAAGCTACGGGTTTACCAAAACATCGAGTTATGGGTATGGCAGGAATTCTCGACTCATCCCGCTTTCAAACTTTTATTGCAATGGAATTGGGCGTTTCAATCGCCGAAGTCAATGCAACTGTGCTCGGTTCCCACGGCGATTTGATGGTTCCCTTACCCCGCTATACCACTGTCAACGGTATTCCCATCAGTCAACTTATGGATGCAGGGACGATCGATCGCATTGTACAACGCACACGCCACGGGGGCGCAGAAATTGTCGGATTGATGAAGACTGGTAGTGCTTATTTTGCACCCGCATCTTCGGTCTGTTTGATGGTGGAATCTATTTTATTAAATCAATCGCGACTCTTGCCTTGCTCAGTTTATTTGGATGGTCAATATGGCGTACAAGATATCTTTTTAGGAGTTCCCTGTCGCTTGGGATATCAGGGAGTCGAACAGGTAGTAGAACTAGAACTTACTGATACCGAAAGAGCAGCTTTTCTGGATTCTGGAAAACTGGTTTTGCAAAGTATTGAGGAAGCTAGAGCGATACTGAAGAATGCTCCTGCAAGCAAGTAATAGCGAGTCAGCGAAAACTCTAAAAAAGACGATCGACTAAATTTAAACAAATTTTAATAGAGGCGCTCCCAACAGGATACTCGATCGCCAAGCCAACAAAACCATCAATCGAGTTTGCAGTCATAATAAAAGGGTGACAATTGCCACCACAGGCGATCGAAAAAAAATGTCAAAATTAGTCAGGACTCCGCGCCCTCGATCCATGAAACCCGGTTTCTCGTTTCCACTTTCGGATCTTCCCTGACTTAATTACTTTAAGAAACCGGGTTCATGGGTAAGTTTTGTTATTATAATTTAAAATTATAGACAATTTATGCAGCGAATCACCGATCGCCCGTTTTCTCAGTAAATATACGGAGTTGAGATACTCGATCGACCTCTCAACCTAGAAAAAATACGGAAATTTAGCGTCAGTACCTGCTAAGTGCTAGCAGAAGGAGGAGAATTTGTCCTTTGTCCTTTTGACTTGAGTTACCAGGCTCAACTTGCAGATCGCTATGTGGGATGTCATCTACCTCGATACCAAACCGCAAAAAAAAAACTACAGAAATAGCATTATGTTTCATGAATACCTGTATTACGAAGTAACCGACTTACGCCAAAAGCTAGCTCGCCTAGAAAGAGAAACCCAGTCTCAAACCTGGTTCAAAAAGCTGCAAGCGCTGATGGGAGTGATTGGCAAAATTCGCGAATCCCTAGACTTAGAAACAATATTCAAAATCACAGCCACCGAACTCCGGCAACTCCTAAATGCCGATCGAGTCGCCGTCTATCGGTTCCTCCCCGAATCCGATTGGAACGAGGGCGAAGTAGTCTCCGAAGACGTACTTTCCCAATACAGCCCATCTTTGGGCGCAAAAGTCCATGACCACTGCTTCGGCGAACAATTTGCAGCCAGCTATGCCAAAGGATATGTTCAAGCTGTCACGGACATCTACAAAGCCCGGTTGAGCCCTTGTCACCTCCGAATCCTCAAGCGATTTCAAATCAGAGCCAACTTAGTCGTACCTCTTCTCCAAGGGCAACATCTCTGGGGATTGCTTTGCATTCACCAGTGCGGCCAACCCCGGGAATGGCAAGAAGACGAAATCGAATTTGCCAGACAAGTAGGCGACCATTTAGCAGTCGCAATTTATCAGGCCGAATTGCACTTGCAAACCCAGAGGCAAATAGCAGAAATCGAATCTGGGCAGCAGAAACTCCGCGACAGCGAGCAAAAATATCACCAAATTCTCGACTCGATCGCCGATATGGTATTAGTCAAAGGCCCCGAATCGAAAATCGTCTGGGCAAATCAAGCATTCCGCGACTATTACGGCATGACTGAAGAGGAACTTCAAGGCATCATAGACGCACCTTTCGCCGATCCCGACAATACTCGACCGTACATCAAAGATGACGCTTTCGTATTTGAAACCGGACAGACTCTGCAAATTGCCGAAGAACCGGTGAGGCGACACGACTCAGAAGTGCGGCTGTTCAGTACAGTCAAAACACCCATCCGCAATCAAGACGGCGAAGTCACAATGACAGTCGGCGTCTCCCGCGACATCACGGAACGCAAAGCAGCCGAAGAATCGGTCAAAGCTAGCGAAACTAAGTACCGCCACCTGGTAGAAACTTCTCAAGACATGATTTGGTCT
The DNA here is from genome assembly GCA_026786085.1 of Microcoleus sp. CAN_BIN18. Lineage (GTDB taxonomy): Bacteria > Cyanobacteriota > Cyanobacteriia > Cyanobacteriales > Microcoleaceae > Microcoleus. The sequence goes on from JAJAYT010000167.1 coordinate 3,524, forward strand.
GTGGATACTTTAGGGCGCTTTACCTTCGTCAACCCAGCAGTTAAGTATATCTACGGTTATGAACCCGAAGAGATGTTGGGTAGGCCATTCTCGGACTTTATGACACCAGAACAAAGCCAGAAAGATTTAGCAGCTTTCGCCCGCCTGCTTGTCGGAGAATCAGTTTTCCAGTACGAAACTACCCAAATCGCCAAAGACGGCAGCATCAAACATTTGATGTTCAATGCGATCGCCCTGTACGACGAAACCGGAAACTTCCTCGGCACCACCGGTACAGCCACCGACATTACCGATCGCAAACTAGCAGAAGCAGCCTTACAACACGCCAACGCCGAACTAGAACGCAGAGTAGAAGCCCGCACCGCCGAACTGCGCCAGACTTTTGTGGCCCTCACCGCCAGCGAAGCCAAGTTTCGGACGATCGCGGCCACCATCCCCGGAGCTCTGTTTCAATTTTGCAGCAGCCAGGGAGTGTGGAAAGTTGACTATATGAGCGATGGTATCACAGCTATCGCCGGTATCACAGCAGCAGAAATGATGCGAGACATCACCTCCTTCATTTCCCGCATCCACCCCGAAGACTTGGAAGGCTTCATGTCTTCCGTCAACGAAGCTGTTGAAAATATCTGCCTGTGGCACTACGAAGGGCGGTTAATCAAGCCCGACGGCGAAATTCGCTGGTGGCAAGGCGACTCCCTGCCCACCCGCAGCGAGAACGGCGAAATCGTATTTTCCGGTGTATTGCTCGACATCACCGATCGCAAAAAAGCCGAAACCGCCATCCGCGACAGCCAGCGGCAGCTCAAAGAAGCCCAGAGACTCGCCCACGTCGGCAATTGGGAATTCAACCCAGCCACGGAAACCGTCACTTGGTCGGAAGAACTCTTCCGCATCTTCGGACTCGAACCGGCTGCGGCTGCGCCCAGCGTAGAGCAGCAAATCTCTTGGTATCATCCAGAAGATGTGGAATTGTGGCAAACGCAAGTACAGCAGGGTCTTGAATTCGGCATTCCCTACGATTTTGACTACCGCTTTTACCGTCCCGACGGCAGCTTGCGACACCTGAACGCCGTGGGCAAAGCCGAAACTGATGCCAGTGGCAAGGTAGTAAAATTGTTCGGCACGGCGATCGACATTACCGATCGCAAAGCCGCCGAAGCAGCCCTGCGACAAGCAGCAACCGAGTTGGAAGACAGAGTGAGCGATCGCACGGTCGAACTTTCCCAAGCAGTGTCTCAGTTAGAACAAGAAATTGGCGATCGCAAACAAGCAGAAGCAGCAGTACAAATTTCCGAGCAAAACCTGCGAACCATCTTTAACAATGTCTACGATGCTATCTTCATTCAAGACTTAGAAGGTAACATTCTCGATGTCAACGATCGAATGTTAGAAATGTACGGAGTTAGTCGGGAACAAGCAATTAAATTATCAATTACAAAGGACTATTCAAGCGACGAAAATCCTATTCAACTAATGAGAGAACTCTGGGAAAAAGTATTATCAGGCGAAAGCACTCGTATCGAATGGAAATCTAGGCGACCCAATGATCGTTCCACCTTTGATGCAGAAATTGCTGTGTCCAGAATTCATCTCAACGGCAATCTCAGCGTCATTGCTAACGTGCGAGATATTAGCGATGCCGTGGCGGCAGCTACGCAACGAAAAAAAGCAGAAGCCGAACTACAACGCGCTCAACAATTTATGGAATCAGTGCTCAAAACCATACCCGTAGGAGTAGTTGCCAAGGAGGCCCAAGAATTGCGACTTGTACTTTGGAATCCCGCAGCCGAAGAGTTGCTCGGTTTCAGTGCAGCAGAAGTTATCGGCAAAAATGATTACGACTTTTTCCCCACAGCACAAGCTGATATTTTCACCGCCAAAGACAGGGAAGTGCTCAACAGCGGGCAAATTGTAGAAATCGACGAAGAAGATGTTCAAACCGGCCAAGGAGAATCGCGGATATTTCACACCAAGAAAACATCCATACTCGGTGCTGACGGCACTCCGCAATATCTTTTAGCTGTCACCGAAGATATTACCGATCGCAAACTAGCAGAAATTGCTTTGAGGCGATCGTCAATCCAACTCAAGCAGCAAGCCGATCGAGAAAAATTGCTCAACAGTCTCACTGCTCAAATCCGCAATTCCCTCGACTTCGACAGCATCGTTACAGTCGCAGTTGAGGAAATTCGCGCTTTCCTTTCAATCGATCGCTGTAATTTTGCTTGGTATCGCGACGACGGAGACCAGCCTTACTGGGAAATTATTAAAGAATCTCGCAGCCCGGAACTTCCCGATTTAACAGGTCGCTATCAAGCTTCAGATTTCGGTCTTATTGGAGAACAAATCTTGCAGATGGAAATGCTGCGGGTGGATGATGTCGAAACAATCGCCGATCCTGTTTGGAAACAAACCGTTCGAGGGATGGGCTACCAATCTGTATTAATCATCCCCATGCAGGCACTTTCTGGGGTAGTGAGTGCAGTTAGCTGCTGCAACAGCACTTCTGTGCGGCCCTGGAACGACAGCGAAGTCGAATTGTTGCAGGCGATTACAGTTCAATTGGCGATCGCTCTCAACCAAGCCGATCTTTACGCCCAAACTCGCAATAAAGCTCGCGAATTAGAGCAAACATTGGAGAAATTAACCAGCACTCAAATGCAGTTAATTCAAGGCGAAAAAATGTCATCTCTCGGTCAACTCGTGGCAGGAGTCGCCCACGAAATCAACAACCCAGTTAACTTTATTTATGGCAATCTCAGCCACGCTAACGACTACACTCAAGACTTGCTGCACCTGATCGAACTTTACCAAAACCACTATCCCAATCCAGTCCCGGAAATACTAGAAGAAATAGAAACTATTGAACTCGACTTTCTGATGGATGACTTGCCGAAACTGCTTTCCTCAATGAAAGTCGGTGCAGATCGCATTCAACAAATCGTTGCTTCTCTCCGCACCTTCTCCCGCATGGACGAAGCAGAAATGAAAGCAGTTAACATCCACGAGGGCATAGATAGCACTTTGATGATATTGCAGCATCGCTTCAAAGCCAAACACAATCAGCAAGAGATTGCAGTGATTAAAACCTACGCTAATTTGCCTTTGGTTGAATGTTATGCAGGACAGCTAAATCAAGTATTTATGAATGTTCTGAGCAATGCTTTAGATGCTTTAGAAGAGAGAGACGCGCGACGTTCTGCTGAGGAAATGCGGCAAAATCCTAGTACGATTTCCATTAAAACTGAAATGCTGGAGGGCGATCGAGTCCTGATTCGGATTGCTGACAATGGGGTGGGAATACCAGAGACTGTCGGCACTCGGCTTTTTGACCCGTTTTTCACCACTAAACCTGTGGGAAAAGGCACTGGCATGGGCTTGTCAATTAGCTATCAAATTGTTACCGACAGACACAAAGGTTCGCTGAAATGTAATTCTTCGCCCGGACAGGGTGCTGAATTTGCGATCGAGATTCCGCTGAAAACTAACTGTTAATTTGTTAATTGTTAGTTTTTATTGGTTATTGGTTACTTGTTACCGAAAAAATGGGTCTAAAGCCCCGTCCTTCTAGGACGGCTTTTCTAATTGAATAAGATTTCTAATCAATTCTCGCTCGTATCTTCGGCTTTGTTCGTCCAACAGATTTGCAATAATCTTCAAGCATCTTAAACTCAAACTCTTCAATCCAAAAATTAAGTCTTTTTTCCATTGTTTGTGGACGGGAATTGGCTGTACAATAGTAATATGAAACTCAGATATCGCTATCGAATTTATCCGCTCGACTCACAGAAAATCGCACTCGCCAAATTGTTCGGGTGCGTGAGAGTCGTTTGGAA
>JAJAYT010000168.1 GCA_026786085.1 Microcoleus sp. CAN_BIN18
ACCATTATGCGTACAGGATTGTGAAGCTTGAAATGGTAATTGTCCCATTGAAAGTACATTACAAAAGTACACAAGAGTCAAACAATCCCAAGGCGGTAATGGAAAGATTCACGGTGGTTAAAACCACCCGCGTTGTTTCCCTCTCAGGGCTAAAGCCACTGAGTTTCCCACTTACCGAGCTTTTTTATGAGTTATTCCATAGGTCTTTTGGCAACCACGCTGTCCACATTTCTGCAAATCTATGTAGTCCTGATGATTTTTAGGGTGCTGTTAAGCTGGTTCCCCAATATCAATTGGTACGACCCTCCTTTTTCAATTTTAAGTCAGTTAACAGACCCTTACCTGAATCTATTCCGATCGATTATTCCCCCCTTGGGAGGGATTGACTTTTCACCGCTGATTGCATTTTTTGTACTTCAGTTCGGCTCGGAATTCTTAATCGGTCTTTTGGGCAACTTGCAAACAGCGTTTTAGCAATAGAGGACACGGCAGTGCCGTGTCCCTACCGCAAAATAATCATGAGTGCTTGCGACAGATGTAACTATCGCCCGATTAATAATTGTAGGGAAACGGCTCTCGCATCCAGGACTGACTTTGAGTAATATTAATTCCGATCCTATCGCACTTGATAAGCTGTTGCGGCATTTAAATTGTATATCAAAATACAATCAAAGTCTTGTGGGGTGTCCCGCCCGCCCTGAATATACAATTTAAATGCGCGACAGCTTATCAGTCCTGCCGCCACTATTATTGAGGACTGAAGTCCGAACGATCAAACTATTGATGGTTGTTTGAATTGAGATTAGCGGCGAACCACGCCAGTAAAACCTGTAGCTTTAAATTGCTTGAGCTTCAAAGGTGTTCTTTGATTGGCGGCCACCGAAATTCTGAGTTGAAAATCGCTAACTCCGGGAGGAACTTCTTCTATAGACCCCAAGCGAGTGCGGTTTTGCATCACCGGATTTTCATCGGCATCATAAATGCGACCAAAAATATCAGCATTAACAACAGGTTTGCCGCTGCTATTTTCAGCTTTTCCAGTAATCAAAAAGCAGTTAGCTTCCATAGAACTGCCGCTGGTGACTGTTCCTTCTGCCATTTCTGCCGGACATTCGCGATAAGAAAGGTCAGAAAGTTTAATCTGCGTCAGAGCCCAAGCAGGTGGAGTGAATACCAAACTAAAAATTCCGATCGCACAAGTAGCGAAAAAAAGGCTGATAGCTCGAAATTTCATAAATGGCAGCGCAAGTATATTTTAACCCTCAGCTTAGCGCGAATTCATGGTCAAATTCCTACTTAAGCCTATGCCATGTGTAGGGAAACGGCACTGCCGTGTCCGGCGCCGGCGAGGACGTTTCCCTACCGCGAGCAGAAATGGCATTAATCTAAACCTAAATGCTGCCGCAGGGCTTGGCGCATCACATCGACTGGGACGGATTCTGTGTCCAGCCAAATTTTCAAAGCGGCTGCTCCTTGTTGAACGAGCATTTCGAGTCCGTCAATGGCTCGCGCCCCGCGAAGCTGCGCATCTTTGAGAAACTGAGTAGGATTCGGGGTGTAAATTAAATCATAGACGATCGCACCTGTCGAAATTCGATCGAGCGAATCCGCCGAAACCGGCGACTTTTCCCCGTGCGGGTGCATCCCCACAGGAGTCGTATTCACCAGCAAATCCGCCTGGGAAATTAACATTGACAAATTATCCCAAGTATGCACCTGCAAATTTTGCACCGGCATCGGAGAATTTACCCAACTGTCATGAAATTCCGCTAAATTTTGGGTGTTGCGCCCGACAACGTGAATTTCGGCACATCCCAATTGAGCGCATCCAGCCACAACAGCCCTCGCCGCCCCGCCATTCCCCAAAATTACCGCTACTTTCTGACTCCAATCCGAGCCCTCCCTAGCAAGGTTGGCGGGGGTTTGCAGCGGCGCGAGAAAGCCTTCAACGTCAGTATTTGTGCCACACCAACCTTTGTCAGTGCGGTAGACGGTGTTGACTGCGCCGGTCGCGCGGGCGATGGGGGAAATTTCCGCCAGCAGAGGTAAGATGGCTTGTTTGTGGGGAATCGTGATGCTAAATCCCCGAAGGTCGATCGCCCCAAAGCCTAAAAGAGCAACTTCTAAATCCTCTGGTTTTACTGGAAAGGCTAGGTAAACAAAATCGACTCCCAAGTGGGAAATAGCAGCATTGTGCATCACCGGCGACAGAGAATGTGCGATCGGATGACCAATTACTCCTAACAGTTTAGTAGTGCCTTTAATCATAATTTGAAGGAAGAAGGAAGAAGGAAGAAGGAAGAAGGAAGAGGGAAGAGAGAAGAAGGAAGAAGGAAGAATTAAACTAATTTTTGTAAATTTATCGTACAGCTTTTTCGAGCATAAATTTGAACTTATTATTCAACTTAGTCAAATAAAAATATTGACTCATATACAGGTAATAGGGTTTGTAGTGATGACTTTAGTCAGCTCATTTATGCTGACTAAAATCCTGACTACAAACCTAATTAATTTGGCGTTGTGAGTATTTTACAACTCAAAGCTGTTGCGCCGCATCTTCTGTTTCCCGAAACTCTTTTGCATCAGCCAAAATAGGATTGACATCAAACCAGTAATCCTCGCCATAACGGTATTCAAACACCCAGAGACTGCGCAGCAAAATTTGGTATTTAGTTTCGCCGCTGACAGTTTTGGTAGCAGATACTTGGCGCAGCAATTTCCACTCATCAGGTTCTATAGCCAAAGTAAGCTGGTGGCGGCGCTGAATAATCACATTTTCCAACGTTTCCCGCGATAGAGGAGGGTCTTGTTTTTGCAGACAGCTATAGAGTAGTTGTAACAAATTTCGGACATGACCGCCGCTAACTCGACACAGGCGATCGAGTGTTTCGGCAGAATCGAAAATTTTCTCAACCAAAGCATAACGCTGGGACGGTTCCACCGTCGGAAAAGCGCGCGCCAGAACCATTTGCCGCAGCAATTCCACACCCTCTGCACACTCAGAACCGTCATGCAATTGTACCGGCACCATCGGCAAAACCTTCGGATCTACCCCAAAGCGATTGGTCAACTGGCCCAAATCATTCGAGAAAATCAGCACCAAAGGAATTGTATACACGATGTGGCAATTTAGTCTTGCCAACTGCTCCCCGCGATCGACAAACAGATACTCCGGCTGAAGCCGCCCCGTTGGTTTCGCGCACAGGTGAATGCGATCGAGATTATCGATAATTACCACAAGTCCTTGTTTGCCTTGGCGCTTAAGTTCTTGATTAGCCGGTTCCAGCAACTCCTTATTCAGTGCATCCAAAATTACATTAGTTCGCGGCTCCAAATATTGCCGCAACTCCGATCGCAAATTCGGAGCATCTTTCGCCTTAGCCGTAATTTTCCCAATTCCCAAAGACAGAGAAAACTCTCCCTCAGTGCTGGCATTTATTTCTCCAAAACCAGGGACATTAGCTTCAGCTCTCAAGTCTATTTGAGTCTGAAAAACATCAGCAACCCCTTTGAGCAAAGCTTTAAAACCAGTCGGTTGTAGCTTGATTTTCATTTTCTCGATACTTTCGCTCACCTGACGAGCCACGCTCAACAAAATGTCAGTGATATCGACATCAGCCATGTCTAAGTCTTTACTCGACTCAAAGTAAACAACATGAAATCCTTGCTCCTGCAATTGAGCTTGCTGGCGCAGCAATTCTGTGGATTTGCCCGAGCCGATGTGACCGGTGAATAATTGACAAGTAGGCGCATCCGGCGACAGGCGGCTGATGGTACGCTCCAATTGTTCAACAATTGTGCCGCCCCGCACTGAGGAGAAATCGATATAGTATTGTCTGTCTTCTGCATTTGCTACTGCCAGGGTGTAGCTGGGATTGCAGGCTTTATAAAATTTCTGTAAATTTAGTTCCATACCCTGTTCTCTCTTTGATAATATTATGCCCTAATAGCTTATTCGTTTCGCTATGGTAATAATCCGCACAAGTTCTCAGTTTATTTCGCTGTTTTACGGGCAATCAATATCTTGATGCCTGCCTAAATCAGCACTCCAAAATTATACTTTATTTTGGGGTACTGGGAATAAATAAAACTCACTAAAACCTCCGATAACTCAGTAATTTATCCTCGGATAGCGAGCGCGACTTCATTGACATCACAGACGAAAAAATGACAGTAATGTTCTCCAATAAAGTGAGTATTGAAGTACGGTTAACCGAAGAAAAAACAGGTAGAAATCAGGTATCCATAAACCAGGTTTTTTTAATCATACCTTGTAGGTTGAACCCTAGTGGAGCGAAACCAACAAAAGATTTTAGATTGGCTATTTTAGATGGGAGCAAAAATCTCAAATCTAAAATTGATGGCGTTGGGTACGAGTGCCTCAACCCAAACTACTTTCTTAGAGCATTTTGACTTAGGCGCGAAGGTGTTGTGTAAGAAACCGGGTCTCTCGGTGTGATCTTTTTTTGGGATCTACTTATTTTTGATCAATTCTACCATTTTGTGACCGACACCTGCTGCCGAAGCGGGATTTTGGCCTGTGACGAGCCTCTCGCTCGCCACAACGCCAACTTGAAAATTAGGAACTTGCCTAAAATTAGCGTTCTTCCCGACTACTTGTATGCAGCTTGCTTGGGTAAAAAAAACAGAAAATAATAAGCTCCTCGTTTGGGGTGTACTTTATCCAATTGCAAACCGCTATTTCAATGGGCCATTTTTGTAGAAATACTTGAAGTCAGCCCAGTTGTGTAGAATGTGAGACAGCTAGTATTGGGGTAAATGGTGCCCAAATACTAGCTGTTAAAAAAGATATAAGCTCAAAAACAAAAAATAACTGGGGTAACACAAGGCTGATAAAGTTTAGTGATTTCTCCTAATTATTAACAAATTAATAGACCTACACTCCTTTATACAAACGTCTTGGCAAAAAGCCGATTAAGGTACTATCCACCCTACAATTTCCTACTGAGACCGGCTGAACAGATAGAGCAACGAACAGCCCGGTTAGCGGCGCAATTACGAGCCACTGGGATTGACATTGAACAACTATGAAACAACCTTAATGAGAAGTTAAACCAACCTTATCTTGGTCTTGATGGATGTTTAGTATGCTTTGTTTAATTCACCGGAAAAGCTGATGCAACTATCACGACGAAAGTTTTTTACCTTGGCAGGAGCGAGTGCTGCTGGCACTTTGATGATGTCTCCTCTAGAAGCGCTTTATGCCAGAAAGGCGAATGGTCAATCAGTATTTGGGGGAGGGTATGGACCCCTCGTAGCCGATCCGAATGGATTGTTAGATTTACCCCGTGGGTTTCAGTATCGGGCTTTTTCACGAACCGGCGAAATGATGAGCGACGGTTCCCCTGTTCCCGGTGGTCACGATGGCATGGCGGCTTTCCCAGGTCCCCAAAACACGGTGATTCTGGTTCGCAATCACGAACTGAGTCCGAATTCTACAACACAAGTTTTGGGTCCAAATCCTTACGATCCTCTTTGCAAAGGGGGGACAACAACACTACAGGTTGGACCCAATCGTCAGCTCGTCAACCACTACGCTTCGCTTAGTGGCACCTATCGAAATTGTGCGGGCGGCCCGACTCCCTGGGGTTCTTGGATTACTTGCGAGGAGAATACCTCGACTCTGGCGACTAATAGACCTGGCAATGCGAGAAATGTCTCGAAATCTCACGGCTACAACTTTGAAGTTCCGGCTGAGGCAAAGGTTCCGGTGAATCCCGTACCTTTAGTTGCGATGGGACGGTTTAACCACGAAGCGGTGGCGATCGACCCCAAAACCGGAATTGTCTACGAGACTGAAGACCAAAGAGATAGCCTTTTCTATCGCTTTATCCCGTCTCAACCGAACAATTTAAGCGCAGGCGGCACTCTGCAAGCGCTGAAGATTAAGAATATGCCTCAGGCAAAGACTTTTGCAGGCTTTCCCAAGGGCCAACCGATGCCAGTGGAATGGGTGACAATTGACAATCCTGACCCTGCTACGGATACGGTACGGGTCGAAGGTTTCGGTAAAGGTGCTGCCCAGTTTGCTCGTGGGGAAGGTATCTGGTACGGCAATCGTGAAGTTTACTTCTGTTGTACAAACGGTGGCTCTGTTGACGCTAATGGCAGACCGAACGGATTTGGTCAGGTTTGGCGGTATCTTCCCGATCGAGATATGATCGAACTTTTTGTTGAGGCTAAATCGGCTGACGAACTTGATGGGCCTGACAACATTGTTGTAGCACCTCATGGTGATCTGATTATCTGCGAAGATGGCAATGATGAGCAGTTCGTGGTGGGCGTAACTCCCAACGGGGAACTGTATCATCTGGCAAAAAATGCTATCAACGATAATGAGTTTGCGGGAGCCTGCTTCTCGCCGGATGGTCGAACTATGTTCGTTAATATCCAAACCCCAGGCATCACGTTTGCCATTTGGGGCCCTTGGAAGTCTCAACGAGGAGCATAACATTACTGCCTTATAGTGCAAGCATTTTATTTGCCTGTAAAACGCTCTTATGTTCGCACTATGCAGAATATGGCGAATCACGCCGGATTGTGGCAACATCCGGTGTTGGTTCTCTAGAAAATTATGAAAGTTTAACGGTTTGTGGGAGTTTGAAGAGTCGTGCAATACGTCCGCCAGTCGAAACGAGTGTTTTATTCTCTGGTAATGGTGTCGATCGCCTTTGGCGTTGATTTATCTCAATCTAGGGATTCAGTCGCTCAAATACCCGTTGATTATGTTTGCTATATACAGACGAGTGATGGTCGAACGATCGACTTAGGTAAGCTTTGTGGAAGTAGTGACAGAGGCCGCCCGATCGCTTTACAGCCCAATGACCAGGCCTTTCTTAATAGTTACCAACGATCGTTGAGCAAACGGCTCAATTCATCCTCATCCGATGCCGTGTCTCGCGTTCAGCGAAATCCCCAAGCTGCTATCGAACGTGCGCGCGGGATATGTAATGCGCTCAGTGCGGGAATGTCGATCGACTTGCTGCAACCTCAAGGCAATGCTGAAGTTGATGCACTTAACGCTCTGGCTCCTAAATATTACTGCCCTGAGTTTGACGACTGAGCAAGGAAGTAACTAGATTTTGAAGGGAAGAAAGGGTTGATTAACGGTAAAACTTTTTCTGACTTTTGCTAACAATCACTTACATTTACAAGATGTCTTTCTGCCATGTAGAATGAATTTAGCCGATCGGATGAACGGTGAAAAACCTTGGTAGTAAGCAACCTCTATATAAATAAGTTGCCTCTAAGCTAATCCGCATTTAAATTGCATGGTAAAATAAATTTTCACTCTTGTGGGGTGGGCATCCTGCCCGCCCTCAACATACAATTTAAATGCACAACAGCTTACATTATCAAAGCAAATAATCAAATTGGCTAAATGCGGTCACGCGAAAACCAAGCTGAACGCTGATCGTACAAGTGCTTGTAGAGATTTCTACGGGCTGCATTTTGATACGCATTCGTTGAGAGCTCATCTCAACTTATAGCGGTTGGCAATTGGATGCAGTACAGCCCAAACGAGGAGCTTCTTCTTTTCGGCATTCTGAGCCTGTACCTCATCCTAAAGATAATTGGTATAATATCCTCTTCCTCAGCATTCATGAGCCGTTAAAAATTCAAAATTAATCAACACAGCACAACAACAAACCGGTCATAAAAAAGGGCTAGCAATTACACCAGCCCTTCAACTAATTTGAGACGTTAAATTAGCAGTAATCTAACATCTAAAAACTCAAATCAATCTAGCTTCTGTCAGTAGCAGCTACTGGCTCAAAGCTTGGAACCACCAACTCATCATTCTGCTTGGTGAGTAGATTGTACAGCCTTTCGGTATTCGGGAAATTCGCAGCAGGCAGAGTCGGGAAGCGACGGTAAGGAACAGTATCCTCGCCAAACGCTTCAGCATATTCAACCGTGAGTAACATCGCGTTGATAAAGCCCTTAATCCCTTTACTTGCCAAGATTTGGTTATAAGTCCGAATCTCCGCTTGATTGAGAGGAGCGCGGCCCAAGAAATGCTTAGTTCCCAACTCAATCACCTTAGTATTTGGATAAGGTGCGTAGAACTGTTTCACGTACAGCGGCGAGCAACCCAAAGACTCAATGAACTCCTTGAGATTGATTTCATTGTTACCCAGTTTGCTTTCCAGAGCCGTGAATTCATTCTTCACATACGCATTCATGTCGCGCTCAAAACTTGACGGTAAGCAGCTTGAATTAAAGTTTTCAAAGCTACCTTATCCGAAGTAGTCGTCAGCTTGAACACCTTCGTTTGTTCGCGGCGCTTGCTGACACCTTGAGCAAGGCGAGTTTGCAACTGAATATCTCCACCATCGCTCGCAGTACCCAATTCGATAAACCGAGGAGTTTCAGGAGTCGGCTCAACGTTGACCTTTTTCTCACCAAAGGAACTCGATCGCATCGTCCGCATCGACAAACCAGCCGGAGTCACGTAGCGCTCGTAGGGGACAGTATCTTCCCCGAAAGCTTCGTTATACTCCAGAGAATCCATGATGCTATCGACAAGTGCGTAGAAACCCTTCTTAGCGCAAATGTCAAAGTAAGCGTTCATTTCCTGACGGCCGTAGGTAGGGCGGCCCAAGAGTCGGCGGTGGATATACTCGATCGCCTTACAAACGTAGAGCTTGCTCCAGTACATATTGCGGAACACATCGGATTTTGCCAACATCCGAATAAACTCACGCATCGGAATATCGCCGTTTTCCAGCTTAATTTCCGCCACCTTTTGGCGCTGGCCATCGAACACATCGCGACCAAACACTTGCAGGTAAGCAGCCCGAATCACCGCCTGAGTCGAACTTTCCGTAAATTTGACACTGGAAGCACTACTGTAGCTGCTGGTGCCTACAGAAGCACCGCCGCGGCCTGTAGCTTTTTTGGGAGCAATGTAGCCGCCTGGTAACTGGTCTAGTTTAAAGACTTTGGGGCCGAGAGAACCAGGAGCCTTACCACGAGCTGCTGGATTGCTCAATTGATTATCAATCCCCGCACCTTGACGAATCAGGATACGGCGAGTGTCTTTGCCAAAGGGAGCTGGACGGTTTTTGGGGTTGCGAGTTTCTTTCGGGAAAATCGCCCCGAACTGAATTTCCAGCGGATCATTACCAATACCGTAAACGTGCTGGTCTGGTAGAGGCTGAGTGTAGCCAGCAAACAAGGTGATGAACTGAGGAACCTTGCGGAACGGAGCGCTGAAATTGAACAAATCAATTTGCGGGCCCCAGTTGCGGCATTCCTGAGCTTCTTGGCCCAAACCGCGCAGGTAAGGCACTGTTTCTTCACCGAAGTAGTCGGCATATTCCTGAGAATAGACCATCGCGTCTACAAGAGCCGCCAAACCGCCTTTAGTGACGATCGCAAAATACTTGCTAAATTCTTCCCGCGAGCTCAAACCCCGGCCAAGGAAGTGACGAGCGGCCAATTCTACAGCACGGCTGTTGACAAACGGCTCAAAAAATTGCTGACGATACAGAGGAGATTTGCCAAGGCGACGAATAAACTCTTTCATCGAGATTTCGCCATTTTTGACCTTGGATTCCAAGTCAGAAATGCTTTGGCTGTAAGCGCGAGTAATATCACGCTCAAAAACTTGGCGGTAAGCAGCTTTGATTACTTCAATCTTTTCAGCCGAAGACAGACCAGTCTTCATGACGAATTTCGCCCGACGTTCCGCTGCGTTGAAGTAGATTTGAGGCAGTTGCAGCCCTTGCTGGTCATTGGTTTCGCGCTGACGCACCTTAGCTGAAGGTGTGGGAGCTTTGAATTCGCTAATTGCTACGTCAAAATATTGTCCAACGATCGCAGCAGCCTCTGCATTGTTTTTGAAATACCCCAAAGATGCGGCCTTCATTTCCTGCATTGCGACAATTGTCGCCGCCGACGAGCAAGCATTTTCAATGATTTCCCGCAATCCGCGCACGTTCACCGAAATAATGTTCGGGTCGCCAGCGACGATCGCATATGTGATATAACGCAAAAACCAGCTCAAGTCGCGCAGGGATTTGGTCATATTTCCCGGGCCGTAGCGCGAGACATTTATCGGTTGAAATCCTGCGGGGATTGGGCCAGTAGGCCCGCCGTTGCTCGAAAACAGATTTCCCAAATTTGCCAAACCGAAGAATCCACCGCCACCTGAGCCGTTGCCGCCGCCGCCTGCGCGGCCTTCAACGTAGGTGACAGTTCCCAGTTTCATGCCTTCAGAGACATTTCCTGAACTGCCGCCGCGAGTCGCACCAGCCATAGCCATCACAGGTTCTGCTGGCTTTTCCAAAAATGCCAGCGGGGAACCGCCGGTAAAAATCCGGTTAGCTGCACGGGATACAATCAGTTCTGAGTTTTGGGTCAGCGTCGCAGAGATATCGATCCGCATCGCCCCGGAACTGAAATAAGTTGCCAGTTCGCTGAGTTCGCCCCGCTGTAGGAAGCGGTCTTGCTGTTCTGCTTGCGAAATCGTTGCGACCGGTACAGTCTGATATAGTTGCGGACGTGCAACTGAGCTCCCACCACTTGCTTTTACAGTCATTAGATTTTCCTTGCTCCCTATCTGAAATCGTTACAGCGTTTGCTCAGACTAATTTTGCCTTTCCCTAGCTTGAGGTTCTGGCCTACTTACTTTCTCAGATTAAAATGTTTTGGGGTTGATCACCCTAATTTGTTAAAAAGCCTGCCGAAACTTATTGTATAGATTTAAGAGGGCCTATATGAGAAAAAATGATAAGTTTTATTACGACGAAGTTCGGCAACGGATTCTGTAACGGATGTAGCGGATGTAACGGTTTAATTCTACTGAGCCTATAATCACAGGTGTCGGTAAATGACTATACTTTACTTTGAATAAAAAAATTCTCTAACCTATGGAAACTTTGCCTGATATAAGTGCTGCCGTTCGTCGGCTTTACGATACTTTCCCTTTTCCGCCTGATCCTTTGTCGGATGAACCACCACCGGGATATAACTGGCGCTGGAGTTGGCCGGATGCTTACAATTTTTGCACTGGCCAAAAGCCGCAAAAACTGGATATTCGGATTTTAGATGCTGGCTGCGGCACGGGTTCGAGTACGGATTATCTGATTCACTTGAATCCTGAAGCGTCGGTGACGGCGATCGACCTTAGTTCCGGTGCTTTGAAGGTAGCACAAGAACGCTGTCGGCGGTCGGGCGCGCGCGAAGCCGATTTTCGGCACCTCAGCCTGTACGATGCCGATCGACTCGAAGGCGAGTTTGATTTGATCAACTGCGTGGGAGTGCTGCACCATTTACCCGATCCGATCCGGGGCATTCAAGCGCTGGCGGCGAAGTTGGCTAGCGGTGGCTTGATGCACATTTTTGTGTATGCTGAGCTTGGTCGCTGGGAAATTCAATTGATGCAAAGGGCGATCGGGCTTCTGCAAGGCAACAAAAAAGGGGACTATGCCGATGGCGTGAAAGTCGGCCGTCAAATCTTTGCTTCTTTACCAGAAAACAACCGTCTTGTCAAGTACGAAAAACAGCGTTGGGCGGGAGAAAATCAGCGGGACGAATGTTTTGCAGATATGTACGTTCACCCGCAGGAAATCGACTACAATATCGAGACTTTGTTCGAGTTAATCGACGCTTCGGGATTGGAATTTATCGGTTTCTCAAATCCGGGATATTGGCAGTTAGAAAGACTTTTGGGGAAAGCGCCGGAGTTGATGGAAAGAGCTCAGGGTTTGACGGAACGGGAGCTTTATCGATTAATTGAATTGTTGGATACGGAAATCACTCATTACGAGTTTTTCTTGGGTAAAAAGCCGATTCATAAAATTGACTGGTCGGACGATCGAGCACTTTTGGCCGCGGTTCCCGAATTGAGCGTTTGCATTCACGGTTGGCCGAGCGATCAAGTGTTTGATTGCAACTACCAA
>JAJAYT010000169.1 GCA_026786085.1 Microcoleus sp. CAN_BIN18
ACCCTGGGATTCGAAGCTAGTTCCTTGGTCTGTCATCTGCAATTAAACAGTTTTAAAGTCACTGAAACAGTGTTGCAGGTCTAAAAAGCTCTTATAACAGGTCGAAGCTAACATCACCCCGCAAGGGAGGCTCGCAAGAGCAAAACCATTATGCGTACAGGATTGTGAAGCTTGAAATGGTAATTGTCCCATTGAAAGTACATTACAAAAGTACATAAGAGCTAAACAATCCCAAGGCGGTAATGGAAAGATTCACGGTGGTTAAAACCACCCGTGTTGTTTCCCTCTCAGGGCTAAAGCCACTGAGTTTCCCACTTACCGAGTTTTTTTATGAATGCTTCGTGGACGCGACTTTTGAGGTCAGCTTACCGTAGAGAGCCAATTACCAGCTTTGTTGTCACAGTCGGCGTTGTCGATGCAGCGATCGGTAGCATCGGTGCGAGCGGCTCTTTATTGGCTTTTGGGCTAGGTACTGCTGGGGTGGCGATCGCTCTCCGTTGGTGGCAGATTTACCGCTCTGAAGCCGAACAGCCCGCACCTGCACCAGAATACTATCTTCCTCCTCAGTCTTCTCGACCTCAGTTACCCACGCTCAACAACGTATCTAAAAAAAATCCTCCTTATTAAGATTACCAAGGAAGCAGTGCCGTGGGGATGTGGCGAATCGACTCCGTGCATCTGAGACAGTATAAATATACGGCAAGAAAAGTCTTTCAATCCTCGATCTTTGATCTTTGATGCTTGGTTTATGAATATTTCTGTTGCCGAGAAACTGTACAAAATTGGCTCCGTAGCTGCCTGTAGCGGTTTGTCGGTGAAAACTGTTCGCTACTATGAGGAGATTGGCTTGCTGTCTCCTGCGGTGGCAAGATCGCCCGCTGGTTATCGCTTGTTTGAGGAAGCGGTATTCAATAGGTTGTCCTTTATTAAACGATCTCAGGCTCTAGGTTTGAGCCTTCAGGAGATTAAGGATATTTTACAAGTTCGCGATCGGGGAAAGTTGCCTTGCCCTGAAGCGAAGCAGCATCTAACGGCGAAGGTAAAGGCAATTTCTGGGCAGATTGCAGCGTTAGAAACTTTGAAGACGGAGTTGCAAGGAATTCTTAGCGGCTGGCAAGATCAACCCTCGCCGGAGTGCATTACTCGCACGATTTGTCCGAATATTCAGGGCGATGGAGCAGCAAAAAGATAAAAAATAAGGGAAGGAATTATCGGTTTCCTTCCCTTGATTGTTTGGTTTGTGGTTTAGTTGCTGGTTTTGTCGATCGTGTCCAGCTTTTAATACTTTTCTGAGAGTTTGCTGTCGCTTTTTGAGCTGTCTAGCTCTGGCTGAGCCGCCTTTGCCTTTGGAGTTTCTGCCCTCGCTGCGGGGAGACTCCCAACTTTTTAGTCTCATATTTTTACCAATTTGCACTACTTCCATACTACACCGCCAGAATTTTAATGTCAAGTATTTTCGAGACTGATGTTCGGTAATATCAATTATTGACTCATAGCAACCGCCAAGGCGGTTAAGGAATGAGAATTAAATAACTTCCACAAGTTTGTGGGATGGGCGGGACGCCCATCCCACAATAACAATTAAAAAGGCACTCGCCGTCTCCTCGCTGATCATTCCGGCGCAGCCGGAATTGTGTGTATTTAGCAGTCTCGATATCCTGCGGGTATTTCAGCATCTGTAAAAACTGGCAGCGTTTCCCAATTTTTCATCCATTTCGTCAATTGGGCTACTTTTTTTAGCTGAAGAGACATTTCGATTAAAGAAAATCCTAAATTATGGAAATCTTGAATAAGTTCGGCTTTTAAGAAAATTTCATTTTTAGCTAAATCGGGAGCATTAGTCGCAATTGCAATGCTATTACCAGTTTCTAAATTGCATATATAAACTTGTGCGAACACGGTTTGAAGAGTTTTCACCGCCGCCGCATTAAACTCTTCTTTGTGGAACAGGTGGACAACTAAAACACCTGCGGTTGACAACCGAGTTTTGCACAGTTGGTAAAATTCCTGTGTCACCAATCTATAGGGCATATAGCCGCTACCAAAACCTGCATCGACAATAATTATATCGTTCTTTACTGGGGAATTCTGTTGGGCAAGATATTCGCGCCCGTCTTGAATCGCTACTTTTAGTCTGTCGTCGAATTGAATGCCAAAAAATTTGTGAGCAACTTCGACTACTGTTTGGTCAATGTCTGCACATTCGACTATTGCATCAGCGAAATAGTGGTGGAAAAATCGGGGAATACTACCGCCGCCAAAACCGATTATATAGATTTTTTTGGGTTGATTTTTCCAAACTAATGCTAGCAGCATTGCTCTGGCATAGGGAAAAATTAAATTTAGTGGATTGTCGAGGTCTAGGATTGATTGAGCTACGTTTGTGCTTAAACTTTCTCGGTCTGCTAAAAGCAATAATAGGACTGATTTGATTTTTTTTACTGCTATGCAGTTGTCACCGGAATTTTGTTGGAATATGATGCCGTCTGGCTGTTGCTGAAGCCAGTTGATTTGTTGGTGGATAGCTGCTAAATTGCTAGGAAGCCGATCGCCTTGATAATCATTCATTTCTCAAATATAAAGTCTCAAGTCTCACATCTAATCACTTCAAACCCAATAATAGCGCGATTCCGCCGATCGCACCAACAACGCCCAAAACAGCCCGGAGGCTCACTTTTTCGCCCGTCAGCACGGCTAGAGGCAGTATAAAGAGGGGACTGGTAGAACTGAGTGCTTGAGCGATGGCTGCGGGTGCATATTTCAGGGAAGTCTGTTGCAGAAAAATTCCGAGATAGGTTCCTAAAAAAGCTGCTAAACTTATTGCACCTAATATTTTTGGCGATTTTAATTGTTTGCAAGTGTCAAGGTTTGTTCTGTTCAAAAAGCACAGCATGACTGCCATTCCCCCGCTCAAACGCAAGGCCGCTGTCCACAAGGGATCAATATCTATTTGAGTGAAGGCGGCGCGGGATAAAACTGCTCCGGCGGCGTGGGCTGTTTGTCCTAATAAACTAATGCCTAATCCTTGCCAAAGATGTTTTGATGGTAAGGTGGTTTCGGCTGTTCGTTCGGCAATTACCCAGGCTACGCCACAGATTGTTAACAGAATGCCAGTACAAGCAATGGGCGATAACTTTTCTTGCAAAAAGATGAAGCCTAATAAAGCTGTTAAAGGGGGAGATAGGGTTTCTAAAAGCAGCGCTCTCCTCGCACCTAAATATTTTAATACGATAAAGAAAGCGGTGTCGCCGATGCCAATTCCTAATGCGCCGCTGATGAGCAGCATTGCTAAAACATTGGGGTTGACGGCTGGTAAGGATTTGCCTAAAATTAGTATAGTGGCAAGAAGCATCAACAGGGCGATCGCGCCTTTGAGCAAGTTGAGCATGACTGCGGGGATTTGCTGTCCCACTCGCTGCCAAATTGTGGAAGACAAGGCCCAGACAAATGCAGCAGCTAAAGCCGCGATTTCACCCATAAAATTCATTCAATTTTAGATTGTAGTTGTCAGTGTTTGTAGTGAGGACTTTAGTCCTCTAAATTTTATGAGGACTAAAGTCCTCACTACAAACCAGCAGGGTGCGTAATGAAGCACCTTCGGAAACAAAATAAATTAGGGCTCCAGACTTATCATCTGGAACCCTAGATTTATTTAGCTTTTGTAGTAGTGGGCGAAGAGAGAATCGAACTCTCATACCTTTCGGTGTCAGATTTTGAGTCTGATGCGTCTACCAATTCCGCCACCCGCCCTTGGTTTTAGTCTCACCATCATAACACACCGATCCCGATCGCGCAAGTAAAGATTCATAATCTTTTGAACTTGCCCATCGATCGATCTCTCTGGCGCGCAATACTGGTACTGGATGGGATAACTGAGCGGTTTGAGCTTGTTTGAGCATTTGCCCTAACTCACTGCTGCTGAGGTCGTCGTAGGCCCGCGCTTGAGCCAAAAACGCATCTACATTCAGTTTCGGTGCTAAAGTCGGCGAACCTCCGGCCAGTTTCATCAACACCGATGCTACCACTCTCGGGTCTTGGGTGGCGAGCAAGGCGGCGCGATCGCACGTAAATTCGGCACAACGCAACCATTCTAACATTTGCGCCTGCAAACCCTGGGCGAGTATGGTTCCCAAAGGTGAAATTTGACCTGCGGCCAACACAATTAAATTAGCCAGAGTCAGGTAAACTCCGTGCTCACACTTCAAATGACCCAATTCGTGACCGATTACGGCTTTAACTTCCTCATCTGTGAGCAAGTCAATCAGCGAAGTGTGCATCACCACAAAAGGCTGTTTTCCGCGCATCGCAAAGGTGTAAGCATTCGGCATCGGATGCTGGCGGACATAAAGCTGCGGCACTTCTAAATCCAGAGTTTTGCACGCATCCACCAGCAATTGATGCAGGTGCGGTAATTGATTTTCGCCGACTTGGACGCTGGAAGCTAGATTTTCGAGCATGAAAAATTGTTCGCCAAGTTGTCCCAGCAACTGCCGCACCATCAAATCCAGGCCGGGCAGTTGTTTTAGGGTGTTGGTGGCTTCCAAGTCTAGCGGGTGGCGAAACTGGTCTGCTTTTAAACCGATGAGCGGTACGTTCAACATCTTAGTCCTGGGTCATTAGTCATTGGTTATTGGTCATTGGTCATTGGTCACTGGTCATTAGTCATTAGTCACTGGTCACTGGTCACTGGTCACTGGTCATTAAAAAAGATTGATTTTTCTTCTTCTTCTTCCTACTGCCTAATGACTAATGACTACTGACTAATGACTAATGACTACTGACTACTGACTAATGACTAATTAACAGTTTAAACCCGATCGCACGGGATTGACAGGAGCCTCAGCAATCATCGGCTCTGTGCCCTCTTTGACCCGTCGCAGGTTAGCGCCCAATTTTTGGAGTTTCACCTCTAACTGCTCGTAGCCACGGTCTAAGTGGTGCAAGCTGCTGATTGTGGTGACACCATCGGCTGCAAGTCCCGCCAGCACTAATGCCGCCGATGCGCGTAAATCTGTTGCTACTACGGGTGCACCCGATAGTCGCGCCACCCCGCGCACTATCGCGACATTGCCTTTAACGCGAATGTCGGCGCCCATGCGGTTGAGCTCTGCTACGTGGCGCAAGCGGTTCTCAAACACGGTTTCTTTGATCAAGCTGTCTCCGTTGCTCAGCGTCAGCAAAGCCATAAACTGAGCTTGCATATCTGTGGGGAAACCTGGGTAAGGCAGAGTTTCGATGTCTGTAGCGGAGTGAGTTTGGCCGGGAACTATCCGCAAAATGTCGGGGGATTCTGCAATAATTGTCGCTCCGATGGTCTTCAATTTGGCAATGACTGCGGTCAAGTGGTCGGGAATGACTGGCGACAAGCTGATTTCGGAGTGAGTGATGGCTCCTGCTACTAAAAATGTTCCGGCTTCGATGCGATCGGGAATAATTGAATAGTCTACCGCGTGCAGTCTCGGAACTCCTGAAATGACGATCGTATTTGTGCCCGCGCCTTGAATATTGGCTCCCATAGCGCGACAGAAATTCGCCAAATCTGCGACTTCCGGCTCTTGAGCGGCATTTTCAATCACGGTTTCTCCTTCAGCCAGAGTCGCCGCCATCATCAAAGTTTCAGTTGCGCCGACGCTGGGGTAGTCCAAATAAATTTTGGCTCCTTTCAGGCGGCGGTTCGGCCCTTTGACGTAAGCGTGAACAGTACCGTGGTCGATGTGGACTTCGGCGCCGAGGGCTTGCAGCCCGCGAACGTGGAGTTCAACGGGTCTGGCGCCGATGGCGCACCCACCAGGTAAGGGGACTTTGGCAAATCCTAAACGCGCTAGGAGGGGCCCGATGATGAAGAAGCTCGCCCGCAGTTGGCTGACTAATTCGTAGGGGGCTTGAGCGTCTATCAGGTTGCTGGCGTTGATGTCTAAAACGTCGCCGTTCTGCTGTAATTTGACTCCTACAGCCGCCAGAATTTGCCTCATGCGGGCGACATCGGCTAAACCGGGAACGTTGCGGAGGCGGCAATCGTCTGGACAAAGCAGAGACCCGGCCATGAGGACTAAGGCTGAGTTTTTGGCGCCACTGATTTTGACGTGTCCTTTTAGGGGCTGGCCGCCCCAAATTTGTAATACTTGTTCGTCGCTTTCAGATGAAGTTGACAGATTAGATGAGTTCTGAGCTGGTGTAATGGGTTTGCCCTCCATAATGCGCTTCGTTACTTTATACATTATTAATTTTGGTTCGATTTTACCGGAAAGTTTTTATGGTTCAGCTAACTACCAATTTCCGGTACTTTCAACCGTTGCTGACTAGGTTTCTATCACAGCTCTAGCAAATCAGCTATTTTAGGCACTTTCAGAGCCTTGTTGGGGCTGACTTACTCCTTTTAGCGTCCCCTACCTGTTGTCGCAGTACAAGCAGACTCATCTAGCAATATTCTAGAGTTCCACAATAATACTCTCGCATATTGCCTCACGTATTCCTAAGTTTGGAGTCAAACTTAGGAACCAAACTTAGGAATACGCTGTGTTCCAAACTGCGATCGCGCTTACGGACAATAAAAAACCAGCCGGGTTAGGGCGAGTAGGAGTTGTGGATTAGATGTCGGGAAATGTTGCCGATTTGTTGACTCCTAGGTAATGACGCTGAATTACTTCAATGCTGTTACCACAAGCGGTTGCTAATAGGAATAAGTCAACTCCCGCGTGGGCCATCAAACTGATAAAAGTGTGACGACAGTTGTAGAAAGGCAAGTAACCAGAAATTAAGTTGTTTGCAGCAAGTTTAGTTACGATACCAGGATACTCATACTTTACATCTTTTCTTTTTGTATAACTCATGCTCCAAATCTCTGCCGTGGAGCAAGAATCCCAGCTTGTTCCATTCAACTTGGAAAAAACTAAGCTGGTAGAGAGAGCGGTTTCTGGCTTAATCCGTAACAGTAATTTACGAAGTGTGTCATTCATTTTAAAAATTCGAGATTCACCTGTTTTGGTAACTTGAGTGTTTTTTAAATCACCATTATAAGACCTCGCAAAAACAATTTTGTCTCTGTCTCGTCCCAAAAAGACATCACCCCAGCGTAAGGCAAAGGCTTCTCCGTTGCGACATCCCGTTAGAAAGCGAAATTCAACTAGCGGGGCCATTTGACGCGGGGCTGCATTCTTGTGTTCATAAAACGCTTTGATGATGGTATCCCGGTCATCTTTTGTGAAAGCACGGCGGTCTTTCTCTTCTGGATCGGTTTCTGTGTCTTGTACTTCGTACCATTCTCGTTCAGCACCGTCGGAATCGACATTTTGTTTGTACATATCGGTTTTGTTTTTGGTTGAATTCCGATGTACCACAAATGGGTTAACCGTAAGCTTAGTTTGGCCTAGGGACTGTAGGCGGGCGAATGCTTCTGATAATGCGTTTAGAGTGTTAAGTTTTATCGGCATAGCATTAGGGTGCGCAAGCAAAATGTCAGCGCTTACGGCAGATAAAGGTAAATTGTACGCGCCGTTGCCTGTGTCAGAATGCGTGCAGTTTTTACCGTCCCAAACTAAGCCTTTAATAATCACAGAATAAGCGCGACTAAACCTAAACTCGAATGTGGTTGGTTGCAACTGTGGACGTTTCCAGATCAGATACTCTTCCCACATTGCACCAACGGTCATTTCAGGCTCAAGTTGAGGGATAGGCGCTGCTAGCTTTAGTTCAGCAGCGTACTTGGTCTTCAGGCCGTACTTGGCGAACGTGGGGTCAAACAGTTTCTGCCAATCGCTATGCTGTAAGTCCTCCTCAATGCGCCACGCTATCGCTATAGCCTTCTGCCAATTCTCAGGGGTGTCCTTCATAGCTAGCCCCTGGTGCTTGCGCTTGTCGCCGAATATCGGATTGTACTTGGTGCTGAACTGTAATCGGAGTGAACCGTTATCAGATTGCACCTTGATAGTCTCTGGAAGGTGGTTGCTTTTTGCGTATGTCATAAGCTGTTTTCAACGTTCTGTAAAGGTTACAGCGCTCTATCAAATTTCTATCAGAGTAGATAGTTGTTTGAGAGAATCGAGCTATGTGCATATCGTGAATGCGCTGTTGGAATTACTACAACATAGTTCTCCCTAGATATTAATATGTCTAGGGACGATGTTAAGAATTCCTGGTATTTTGCTTGCTGCCATTGTGTCTGGGTGAGGCTTTCAGGTACGATCGCACAAATAATACCGCTCGATTTTCATGCAGTTTTATGTATCAAAACTTACTTTTTGTTTTCGGCGGCCGGTCGGGGTACAGATGTGGGGCGGTTCTCAACCAGCTTTTCAAGTACAGACCGACTGAATGGTTGGCAAAGGTGTAATATATCTGTTCGATCGACTATGCCGGAAAGTTCATAAGTTGTCGATCGCCCTAATGCCTGTGCTACCCTGTGACAACACCCTAGAGCCAAAGCTACTCCTAGCACATGGTTCACATTAAACGGATCGAACTAACTAACTTTAAATCTTTTGGCGGCACAACGTCCATTCCCGTGCTGCCGGGTTTTACTGTGGTTTCCGGGCCCAACGGTTCTGGTAAGTCCAATATCCTTGATGCTTTGCTGTTTTGTCTGGGACTTTCGACTTCTAAGGGAATGCGGGCTGAACGTTTGCCGGATTTGGTGAACACTGCCCAAAATAAGCGTGGTACGATCGAAGCTAGCGTCACTGCTACCTTTGCGCTGGAAGATGTGGGGGATGAATGGTTCACCCAGGATGAGGATGAGGATGAAGATGAAAGTGCAGCAGATGATTTGTCTGA
The DNA here is from genome assembly GCA_026786085.1 of Microcoleus sp. CAN_BIN18. Taxonomy (GTDB): domain Bacteria; phylum Cyanobacteriota; class Cyanobacteriia; order Cyanobacteriales; family Microcoleaceae; genus Microcoleus. The sequence continues at coordinate 8,770 of JAJAYT010000169.1, forward strand.
AGCAGAAGCAGTAGCAGTAGAAGTCGCAGAAATCCCAGAAATTGAAATTCCCGAGACTCAACAGAATAACGGAGAATTATCTACTAATCAAAAATCGAAAATCGAAAATCTAGAATCGCCAGACTTGTCTGTTGAAGAAATCGCAGATATAGAAATTGCAGCAAATCAAGACAACAACGGACAACTACTCGCTACTAATCAAACATCAAAAATCAAAAATCCGAAACCGGATGAGTGGAGTGTAACGCGTAAACTG
>JAJAYT010000170.1 GCA_026786085.1 Microcoleus sp. CAN_BIN18
CAGTCGAATATAAGACTAGCGGTTGGAAATTGGCAATAGATAGGAAATCCATCACCTTTACCGACAAGCAAGGGATTGGGAAGCTGAAATTAAAAGGGACACGCGACTTACATTTTTACCAAATCACTCAAATTAAACGAGTCAGATTAGTAAAACGTGCAGACGGCTACTACGTTCAATTTTGTATTCAGGTTGACCGTTCTGAAGTTGTGGAAGTCACTGGAAATGCCATCGGACTAGACGTAGGATTGAAAGAATTCTACACCGATTCCAATGGAATTGCAGTAGAGAATCCACGATTTCTCCGCAAGGGAGAATGTAGACTGAAGAAGTCCCAAAGACGGGTATCAAGGCGCGTCAAGGGTTCCAACAACAGAAAAAGAGCCAGAGTGACTCTGGGAAAACGCCACCTCAAAATAAGTAGGCAACGTAAAGATTTTGCTGTGAAATTAGCAAGATGCGTAATCCAGTCTAACGACTGTGTAGCTTATGAAGATTTGAGGATTAAGAATATGGTAAAGAATCACTGTCTAGCGAAATCGATTAACGACGCATCTTGGTATATGTTCCGAGTTTGGATGGAATATTTTGGCAAAGTATTCGGAAGAATTACGATTGCCGTTTCACCCAATGGAACCAGCCAAGAATGCTCTAGCTGCGGAACGATTGTTAAGAAGAGTCTATCAACACGAACTCACGTTTGTAGATGTGGATGTGTTTTAGACCGTGATCACAATGCAGCTAAGAATATCCTAAGTCGGGGATTAAGTACGGTAGGGCATACCGGAACTTGGGGTAACAATACCTTGAACGCTTGTGGAGAATTGACCGCTACCGATGTTGAAGTAATTCTGCATCGGCAAGTCGATTCATAGAAGCAAGAATCTCAGTGGCTTCAGCCCTGAGAGTGTCAATTGTCTAAAAATTTGCCTAAAAACGAGTTTTAGGTTCGATCCAATCTGTGCTGGCTTGAGTGCCAAAAACTAGGGGTTTGTCTTGGCTGACAGTTGTAGTTTGGCCTGTCACATCGACTGCACAAAGAGGCCAATGTCGATCGCCCAAATGGCCAGCGCGGAACAGAACTTGTCCCGGGTAAACTTGACTCCAACCCAACAATACAGCATGAGTGTAAAGACTACGAGCCGGAGCAACGGTATAGGTGTAATTATCGTTTTTGTCCCAAATGACAGCATAGTCGGACATATCGGAAGAGTTGAACAGCGCTTCAAATTCACGGGCGAGAACCCGGGAATCCTGTTGATTCCAAGAAACAGGCACTAAAATGGCGATCGTCCCAGACATATCTGTATCATCGCTAGCATACATCCCACTCTCGGCCAGTGGCGAAGCAGCCGCCACTGTTTGCAGATCCCCGGTTTTGAGATTTTCCACAAACATGACACTGCTAACCCGACAACGGGCAAGTTCCGGCTGTATTTGCAACTCAATTCGACTGTAAGCAGCGTATTGGCCGTTAGTTGAAATTAGGGAAGGGCTGCGATAATAACGGAGGCCTGTGCCGACAGTGGAACTGACTTTAGCGTGAGTGTCATTAATCCATTCCCAAGGAACGGGATAAGGGCTATTTAAAGGATCTGTCATCGGTTTTTCTCCCAAAGGTTCTAGTGAATTATTAGACATTTCCAGAAAAGCCAGTTTTGAACAGGCAAGATGCCTATTCCACAAGAATTATTGGAGAGGTCTATTTAACAGATTCAGGCTGACACGCAGGGGATGAGAAACCCGGTTTTTGCCTTGATGTTTCGCCGCCAAACTCCAGATTGGTAGCAACCGGGTTGCTTTTTGAGATTTTCGATTGGTGGATAAATCTCAAATCTCAAATCTCAAATTTTAAATCGATCGGCAAAGGTGGCAAAGTCTGCTAACTTAATTTAGTTGGTAACAGAACTTAACTCAAGTCCTAGGAAAATCCAATAGGTAAGATAGTATCGAAATACATCTGCTATGTGCACCGACAGGGAGGAAAAATGACGCCATCTTTTAACCAAAAACCTTCAATCCCCCCGGTTCGCGTCTCCAAGTCGCGGGGAAAAGGTTTGCTTGTACTGTCGCTAATATTTCGACTGTTGCTGCTGGGTGTAGGCAGCGGTTTTGCCTGGGTTTTGGGGATGGCGATCGCTCAAATTTATCCCTCTAACACCGCCCAGATGCCGATCGCCGAAAGATTGCTGCGTCTAACTCAAAATTTGACCCCCAGCCCGAAACCCGCGCCTGCAACGCCAATTCCGGCGCTCCCGGCACCAATCGCTACACCGACTCCCCAGTCAAAAGTCAGTCCGGCCCAAAAAGAGAAATTGCAGTCCGATTTGAGACAGTTGCAGGGAGAGTTGAACGCGCTAATTGGGCGTACAGCGGCATTGGAGAGTCAGTTGGGTAGCAGTCGCCCGACGGAAACTTTGGAAAAGCGGTTGCAGTTGATGTCGCGGGAATTGGCTACGCCGGAGACGGTGGCAAGTCCTACTCCTGCTTTACCTGCGATCGGCAGTAGCCCGACTCTGAACCCTGGAAGCGTGAATAATGCGCCACAGAATGCCAGTAATCCGGTGTTTGGGGGGGATGCACTGATGGTAACTCTGCCCAGCGATGTTTTGTTTGATGCTGGTAGCATTTCATTGCGCGCGGGAACCAGTGCGATTTTGGACAATTTGGTGGCGGATTTACGCAATTACGAGGGGGCGACGGTGCGGGTGGGGGGCCACACTGACGACGCGGGGGAAGCGGTAGACAATCGCAAGGTGTCGTTTGCGCGGGCTCAGGCTGTGGCGCAGTATTTGTCTGGTGTGCTCGGCCAGAAGTATCATTGGGTGGCGATCGGCTATGGGGAAAGTCGCCCTTCGGTGGATAATAGTTCTGATGCTAACCGGCAGCGCAATCGCCGCATTGAAGTGGCAATTAGTCCTTAGTCATTAGTCATTAGTCATTAGTCATTAGTCATTAGTCATTAGTCACTGGTCATTAGTCAGCGGGCTGGTTGATATGGACTTATTGCATAAATTTTTGATTGATAGTCAACCGCAGATTTCAGGCATTAACACAGATTAACGCAGATAATTTCCTGAATAGTTTGTGGCTGTGGCAATCTTGTCTAGTATTTTGAATTCACTGTGCTGAATTTTAGGAAAAATCATGCAACATTATTTGTAGGGTGTGTCGCCTTAACAGTTGACAGTTAACAGTTGACAGATGAGTGCGAAGTTTTTAGGCAGGGGATTTAAGCCCCAGCCTAAAAACAATCCACCTAAAGGTGGGGGATTAAATCCCCTGTGCTTTGGTCAACAATCTCTAAATTTGACAAATAATTTCAGGGCGACGCACCTGATTATTTGTAGGGTGTGTCGCCGTCAACAATCTCTAAACTTGACAAATAATCGAGCGGGCGACGCACCTGATACAATATTTGAGAAAACAAGACTTTTACGAGTTTGGTGTTTGTGGAAATAATTTTATTGAATGGTATCAGGTGCGTCGCTATGAGATTGTCGATATGAAAGTTAGGGATTTTTGATGGCGACACACCCTACCACTCTCACGCTGAAGGTGTTATGGACGGTAAGTCAGAATTATTTTTAGCTTGATTTATTGTCTCTCGATGTTCAATCCTTAGCTTCGGTTTTAAGTACAAGTTTTCAATCAAAGCTGCCACTCCCGCAAACCAAGGTGGCACAATTACCGCCCCAATAATTCCCAATACTTGAACGCCTCCCAAGACAGAAAGCAATTGATACAAAGGATGTACTCCAACTGACGAACCAACCAGCAAAGGATCGAGGACGTAAGTTTCCAAGTTCTGGATAAATACAAATAACAATAATACCCACAAAAGTACCCAGCCACCTTTAGCTAATGCTACGATTAATGCTGGTATTGCTCCCAATACGGGGCCGATAAATGGAATCAGATTGGTCACACCTGCGATCGCACCTAAGCCCAAAGAAAATTCGGGCATTCCCAAAATGCTCAAACCTGTGGTAATGAATATGCCTAAAATCCCAGAAACTAGGAATCTCCCGCGAATGTAACTCCCCATTCTTTGACCAATCGGTGTAGCTTGGGCTGCTAATCTTTCGTCCCAAGGTTTTGGGAAAAACTGCACTAAACTTTTAATTAGTGTGTCACTGTCGGCAACCATGTAACCTGAAATAAATAATGCTAAAACTAAACTGAAGAAACCGCCGAGAATGCCTCTAGTTAAACTGTACGATCGCAAAACCAGTTGTTGACTCGATCGAATCAGCCAATTAGTCAGCGATTGAGTGTCCAATAACTGACTTACGAATGTTGGTGCATCGTCCGTGAGGCGACTTGCTAAGCTGGTAGCCACCGTTTCCAGGTTTTCGACATAAAGTGGTAATTGTCGCAGCAGTAACTCTATTTGTTCGATGAGTGTCGGGCCGATTAACACTACCGTCCCGCTAAATCCGCCGATCAAAGTTAAATAAACCATAATCACCGCCAGCCAACGGGGAACACGCATTGTTTCGGCCCAATTGACGATCGGGACGATCGAAGCCGCGAGCACGACTGATATCATCAGAATTACTAACAGGCTACGCAATTGCCATAGCAACACCAGCAGTAAGGAAGATGCTATTATTAGCAGTAAGTTAGGTAAAGAAATGGTGATCCGTTGTTCTGACATAATTAAATAAATGTAGTCTAAGAGGGCGGGTTGATCTATCTCTTCCTTTCCCCAAAATATTTAGGTGAAATCCGCCCCTACGATGGGCTGTAGGGGCGGGTTCACCAACAATAATTGCCTAAAATCCCTAATCTCGTAAACCCGCCCCCACCCAATGGTAAATCGCAATCTACTTTTTTTAGCCGATCGAACTAAGGCAAATCCGTCTCGCCCATCAAATAAAGATCGCACTCCCTGGCCACGCCGCGCCCTTCATTAATCGCCCAAACCACCAAACTTTGTCCCCGGCGACAGTCTCCCGCCGCGAAAACTCCCGGAATGCTGGTTGTATATTTTTCGTGCTCCGCTTTCACATTGCTGCGCGCGTCGCGTTCCAACCCCAAGGCATCCAGTAGCGGCTGTTCCGGCCCCAGGAAGCCCATCGCTAGCAACACAAGCTGCGCCGGCAACACTTTCTCGGTGCCCGCGATTTGCTTCGGAATGAACTGCCCTTTCTCGTTTTTCGCCCACTCTACCTCAACGGTGTGCACGGCTTTGACATTGCCGTTTTCGTCGCCCTCGAACTTGGTAGAGGTGGTGAGATAGCCGCGCGGATCATCCCCAAATTTGGCTGCGGCTTCTTCTTGGCCGTAATCCAAGCGGTAGACTTTCGGCCATTCCGGCCAGGGATTGTTGGCGGCGCGTTCCGAGGGCGGTTTGGGCAGGATTTCGAGCTGTACCAGGCTGTTGCAGCCGTGGCGGATGGAGGTGCCCACGCAGTCGGTGCCCGTGTCGCCACCGCCGATAATCACGATGTCTTTTCCGGCTGCGGAGATGAAGTTGTCGTTTGTGCTTTTGTCTAAAACTGCTTTGGTGTTGGCTGTCAAAAAGTCCATCGCGAAGTGCACGCCTGTTAATTCCCGCCCTTCGATGCCTAAGTCGCGGGGTTTTGTTGCGCCGGTACAGAGCACAACTGAGTCGTATTCTTTGAGTAATTGTTCGGCTGGCAAGTCTTTGCCGACTTCGGTGTTGCAGACGAATGTTACGCCTTCGGCTTCCAGGACTTTCAGGCGGCGCATCACCACTTGTTCTTTGTCTAGCTTCATGTTGGGGATGCCATACATTAACAGGCCTCCCGGTCGATCGGCTCTTTCGTATACAGTTACCCAATGACCGGCTTTGTTCAGTTGCGCGGCGGCGGACAAACCGGCGGGCCCGGAACCGATGACGGCGATTTTTTTACCGGTGCGTTTGGCGGGG
>JAJAYT010000171.1 GCA_026786085.1 Microcoleus sp. CAN_BIN18
GGCGATCGCACTGTTCTCTGTCTCCGAATTTGTCCCTGGTGCTGGATAAAATGCTCGCTCACAGTCCCAGCCAGCGTTATTCCTCGGCTCGCGAGGTTCTGCTCGCTCTCTCCGGCAATCCGCCTTTGCAGCCACAGTCGCAGCCAGCGTATTTTGCGCCCACGCAGTCGCCGCCGGAACACTCGCCTATACCTCTACCCACACCCGTGCCGAAACTGCCCGGAACTCCGGTGCGAGCTGTTGCTATTGCCAATCAGCAAAAGATTCCTGCTTGGAAAATGGTTTTGTTTGTGGTGGCGGTGCTCTCAAGTATGGGGGGAGTTGGCTGGTTTGCGGGCAATTATTTGTTAAATTTGCAATCAAAAATACAAACTATTTCGCCTATTCCGCAGATTTCTGGGCCGAAACAGCAGCAAGAAGATGCTTTGCGCGATCGCTTTTCAAAGCTCAAAATTGACGATCGATTCTATAGCGGTTACGTCAACCTTGTAGACGAGAATTTTTATGCCAAATATCCAGAATTGGGCGGGCGGCTATTAAAAGAAGGTGACGAGGATCGCCAGTGGCGCGAAAGATGGCAGAAAATCGGCGACGAGTTGCTCGACAAGCTGGAAAACCTCAGCAGCGACGCTAGAGCGCGGTTGGGGAGTTACGACACTGCGGATCTCGATCGTTGGAAAACCGAGGTTAATAAGCTGAATTTGAGCAGTCGCGCTTTGTACGATTTGGCTGATGCTAAGTTCTTTTATTGGTTTCCCCAACAGCCGCGCGATCGCAATATCATCGGTTTGCCGATCGGACAAATTTGGCAAGCAATCACCGCCGACGCGCTCACAGCCTTGGAAGCAGGAGCAACTGTCGAAAGCATTGAATTTGACAGCCGAGCTAACAGCAAAACCCTCACAGGCAATCTCAAACCCGGAGAAGGCAAAGCATATATTGCCCGGTTAGCTCAAAATCAAACTTTGCGCGTGAATTTGCAAGCGCCGCCAAAATCTACTCTGCTGTCAATGTATTCTCCTGGGAGAACCAGGAAAGCTCGAGCTTTGCTGCAAGATGCACAGGATCGGAGTTGGTCGGGATTGCTGGATGATACTGGTTTTTATGAATTCGTAGTGGTTTCTCAGTCATCCGAGCCGATCGCCTACGAATTGAATCTGATAGCGAAGTAATTAGATTGGCACGAAAAAACAATAATATCTTGTAGGGGCGGGTTTAGCCTAGATATTGACTAGCAGCCAGTTTATTGTGACAAAACCCGCCCGACCCGTGACTATTGACGCTTGAAGTGCGATCGAGCCATAATTGGGTAATCCCGATCGGGTAAATTTTCCGGTTAAAAGAAAGAATATGCTGAAATTTGCGATCGTAGCTTTAGTAACTTTGGGATTAGTATTGGTGACTGGACTAGGTTTATCTCCTGCCACTGCGACAGTCAGCAACCCCGAATTTTATGCTTGGAACTTTGCCTCTGTAGGCAGCAGCGAGCTTGTTTGTAAAAAAACACTTGTAGTTCCGCAAGACCTGATCGTTCCGTCATCACCAATGCAGGCTGTCAGGATCACTTCTGCAATTGTGGATCACAAGTTCTGTGCCACTTCTACTAAGCCTGTCAGTTAAAGCAGTGCATAAGATGATATCCGTGCGATCGACACAATAAAATAGGTTTGTAGTGAGGAATTTATTCCTCATAAAAATCAGAGGAATAAATTCCTCACTACGAACACTTTTTTATGGCGAATTGACCCGACATTATATAAAGCTTGCTACCATCCGCGCGAAAGTGTTGACGGCATTTTTTATGAGAAATAACCGATATTTTGTAATAAAACTTTATCAAAATAGTCTGGCGCAGCAGTTTTCGGGCCTTGAAAGCGATCGAACTTTTCCGATTTTTGCCAATTCTTTGATTGTGACTTAAAAACCCAAGAAAAATCTTTAGCCATTTGGCTAATGATTTATTGGCTAATTGGCCTAATCATTAACCCCCTAATTTGAGTATGCTAGAGTTAGTCAGGTTCTGATATATAGTGCCATCTGTAATCTAAGTATCATGCTCAAAATTTTGGTCATTGAGGACGACGAACTAATCCGGGAAACTCTTCTGCAACTCCTGGAATCTCACAGCTACCGCGTCATTGTGGCAGAAAACGGTCGATTTGGGGTGCAGATGGCACTTGCAGAGATCCCTGATTTAATTTTGTGCGACGTGCAAATGCCAGAGCTCGACGGTTATGACGTGTTACGGACACTGCGACAAAACTCTCTAGCTGCAACAATTCCATTTATTTTCCTCACGGCTCAAAGTGACAAAACCGATTTTCGTCGCGGGATGGAATTGGGGGCTGACGATTACCTGACAAAGCCGTTTACTAAGGCTGAATTACTGGGAGCCATTGCTTCTCGCGTCTCCAAACGGCAAACAATTACTCAACCGCTGACACTCGCACTTCACCAAGCAGAAGCCCGACTCAAAGATTTAGTTAACGAATCGACCAAGGTTTCTGTCTTCTGTCCTGAAAAGCTGGCTCTGGAAGCTTTGCTGCGCCGCGCTTTGGCACAAGGTGAGTTTCAGGTATACTATCAGCC
>JAJAYT010000172.1 GCA_026786085.1 Microcoleus sp. CAN_BIN18
AGGGCTTGTTGGGCTTGCAACACTGTAAAGAGTGACTTTAGAACTGTTTAATCACAAGCGACAGAGCAGGGAACTAGCTTCGCATTCGCCCGGTGTCATGACTCAAATAACGTAGTCAGTTAAGACTTAGGCTGGTCAGAATAGCTTGCTTCGAGACTTGCTCGCGACCAAGCTCAGTGTCTTTAGACCTGAGTTCCTGACAGGTATTTTTCCTTATGCTGGTTGAGATTTGCCCGATCGAGCAATTACTGCTAAATTTTAAGGTTGTTTCCAATCTTCTCACCGGATGAATCCTTTAGAAATAATAACTTTCTGAAGATTTACAGATTTGGGAGATGCTCAAACGCTTTTGCTGCTAGGATTTGACTCGCAATTAAAACAAATTTACCTGTGTTTTATGGCAATAATTCTTAATGTATTGTCAATTTTCTTTAAGAAAGCAGCAAAATTTCTCAATGTAGGGTGTCCTCGATGTACCTTACACCTAGATTGCTGGCAGGATTTTCACAAACCTAGATTTGTTGAGGTTTTAGCCAACTCAGAATATACTATTAATTAATCCAATATTGCCTCGACAGCAAAACTGGCTTTTTTGGGGGAAATATTGATGTGAAATTAATCCTTGACAAATCCCATGAAACTATCCAAAATTGACTTGAGCAGCGTCTTAGCAGTTGGTCACTCTAACGGCCAGTTAGGACTGTTAATCGATCGCGGGGAATGCCTCGAATTTATCGAAATTGCGGCTCCCGAAGCTGCAATGCACGGCCTGCAAATGGTTGATTTCATTGCGAATACAGATGCCACCCAACTCAATGCCGGCATTGAATCACCAGAAATTGCTCCCTGCGGCGAACCAATTGCTATGATGCTGGTAGATTCCGAAATGGCTAGCGCGATCGGATACAACGAAGAAGACCAAGTTTTACAAATAGAATTTAGGAGCGGGTCAGTCTATCAATACAGCGACGTACAACCGGAAATTTGGGAATCTCTGCAAGATGCTGATTCTACAGGCAGATTTTTTAACTCCGAGATTAAAGGTTATTATTCCAGCCAGCGCGTAGATGACCCAATAGATAGGACGTACGATTGAAACCGCCTCTACAAACACCAAGTCCGCCTCCGCGGTGTAAAGAAAACAACCTAATTTTAAACGCCCACTCTTCAACCCCTCTGAGCTCGGGTTTTGTCTGTGTAGACGCGGTTTCAACCGCCCGGTGTCTTTTCTGGATACGGCGTGTCTTCCCACACATCCCAAAAGATAGCTCTTGAGTGATAATGAAGAATAACATAGGATTTACGAAAAAAAAACCCGGTTAACACAAAAAAATCTGGGGTTTGTCAACGACTATCAACCAAAAAACCGGGTTTCTAGCCCGCCGCGCGTAAGTCCTGTAATATTGACCAAACACACCTAATTTGAGAGAACCAACTATGATGGCAATTCCCGGCGTTGCAGTTCTCGCTCTCATTTATGAAAGCAGCACTTCCCTGGTTTACCGCGGCCGCAACGAGCAAGACAACCAACCTGTTATTATCAAACTGATCAAAGAAGACTATCCCACTCCCGAAGAACTCAATAGATACAAGCGCGAATATGACATTACTGTCAACTTAAACCTCCTTGATGGAGTTGTTAAAGTTTACAAATTGCAGCAGGTTAGAAATAGTCTGGCAATGATTTTAGAAGATTTTGGCGGCGAATCTTTGAAAATCTTTATGGCTTCCCAAAAATTTACCACTTTAGGATTTTTGACTACTGCCATCAAAGTTGCTGAAACTTTGGGAGAAATTCATGCCAAAAATGTAATCCATAAAGATATAAACCCCTCTAATATAGTTTTTAATCCGGCTACAGGTCAAGTTAAGCTCATAGATTTTAGCATCTCAACTTCATCAAGTCTGGAAGACATTCCGAATAAAAATCCCAATTTTTTAGAAGGCACTTTAGCCTATATGTCGCCCGAACAAACGGGCAGAATGAACCGGATAATCGATTACCGCACCGACTTTTATTCCCTCGGCGTCACCTTCTATGAAATCCTGTCAGGACAGCTCCCTTTTCCCACTACCGATCCAATGGAGTTAGTTCATTGTCACATCGCCAAACAGTCAGTACCTCTCGCGGAAATCACACCAGAAATTCCTCAAACAATTTCAGATATTGTGACGAAATTGTTATCAAAAACCGCTGAGGAGCGATATCAAAGTGCTTGGGGACTGAAAGCCGATTTGGAATCCTGTTTGTTTCAGTTGCAAACATCTGGGATTATTTCCGAGTTTGCTCTCGGTAGCCAAGATATTTCCGACAAATTTCAAATCCCTCAAAAGCTCTACGGCAGACAGCGAGAAGTTGACACTCTTTTAGCGGCATTTGAACGGGTAGCAGCCACAAATAATCGAGCCTACAACATCAAACAGTCCCAAATTTCTGTTCTCAAGAAAGAGATTAAATCGAAACAAGAAATTCCCGTGTCGTCGGTAATCGCTAGAGGACAACATAAATCTCGCAGCGAGATGATGCTAATTGCTGGTTATTCCGGCATTGGTAAATCGGCAATGGTGAAGATTTTAGACAAGCCGATTACCCGCAGGCACGGCTATTTTATTTGGGGAAAATTTGACCAGTACAAGCGGACTATTCCCTACTCAGCCGTTGTCAGCGCTTTTTCGGAATTGGTGCGGCAACTGTTAACTGAAAGCGAAGCTCAATTGGCAGTTTGGCGCGAAAAACTCCGCACTTCTTTCGGGCAAAATGGGCAAATTATTATTGATGTACTTCCCGAAGTTGAACTAATTGTTGGAGCTCAGTCTCCTGTAGCTGAATTGGGGCCGACGGAATCTCTGAACCGCTTTAATTTAGTCTTTCAAAACTTCATTCGCGTATTTTGTCAGCCCGAACATCCCCTGGTAATTTTTCTCGACGATTTGCAGTGGGCTGATTCTGCCACACTCAAATTGATCGAATTGATGATGACAGATGAAGCGACTCAATATCTGTTTTTAATTGGCGCTTATCGGGATAATGAAGTCAGTCCCACTCATCCTTTAATGATGACTGTGGAGACGCTGCGAAATCAGGAAGCCATCATTAATCAGATTGCTTTGTCGCCTTTGGGTGTGGACAATATCACTCATTTGATTGCCGAGACTTTGCACAGCGATCGCGAATCTGTCAAACCCTTAGCTGAACTGGTTGTCAGCAAAACAGACGGCAATCCTTTTTTTGTTAATCAATTTCTGCAAACATTGTATCAGGAAAACCTGCTAGTTTTTCACCCGCCGCAGTCGGGGAGCAAGGGCGGCTGGCACTGGGATATGACTCAAATCGAACAGTGCGCAATCACTGACAATGTAGTAGATTTGATGGTACAAAAGTTGAGAAAACTGCCGCTGCCAACGCAGCAGGTTTTGCGTTTAGTGGCTTGTTTGGGTAATGAATTTGATTTAAATACTCTTTCTTTAATTAATGAGAAAGAAGCGTCGGAAACTTTTTCGCACTTACTGCCGGCGATTAAGTCGGGACTGATTCTGCCAACTTCGGAATTGGAAAGCAAGTCCTTAGATTACGTGATGTTTCCGCTGTTGATTCTGAATTATAAATTTTTGCACGATCGCGTACAACAAGCAGCTTACGCTCTGATCGACGACTCGCAAAAAAAGGCAGTTCACCTGAAAATCGGCCGGCAAATCCTGGAAAACACTCCGGCTGAATATCGCGCTGACAGAATTTTTGAATTAGTCGATCACTTGAATGTCGCGCGATCGCTAATTCGAGACGATCGAGAATTAATTGAACTGGCAACACTGAATTTAGATGCCGCCCGCAGAGCCAAAGATGCCACTGCTTATGTTGCTGCCTTGCAGTATTTAACCGCAGGTATGGACGGTTTAACCGCCGATATTTGGGATTCTCACTACGACTTAGCCTTTGCTCTCAACATGGAGCGGGCAAATGTTGAGTATTTAAACGGCTATTTCGAGCATTCTGAAGAATTTATCAACATAACTTTGCAAAAAGCGCGATCGGCTTTAGAAAAAGTAGAAATTTACAACCTGCTGATCGTGCAGTACACCCTCCGCGCGAAGTACGAAGAAGCCGTCAAAGCCGGAATAAAAGCCTTGAACTTGTTGGGAATTGACTTGCCGCTAGACGGGTTGCAAACAGTCATCTCCGAAGAATTTGCAGCAGCCACAAACTTTTTAGCAGGTAGAGACATAGCTTCGCTGATTGACGCTCCCGAAATGACTGTACCAGAAAAAAAAGTTGCTGTCAAATTAATCACAAACTTGTTAACATCTGCTTACCTCAAAAATCCCGACTTGTGGAAAGTCAGCGTCTTAAAAGGAGTCAATCTTTCTCTCACATACGGTTTGGTTCCCGAAGCATCTCTCTGCTACGCGGGCTACGGTATGTTCTTAAACGCTGTTTCTGGAGATTACAAAGCCGCGTATCAATTTGCCATGCTGTCGCTGAATTTGAGCGAGAAATCGGGAAATATCGGCTTGAAGTGCAGAGCTTGTTCGTCGCTGGTTAGTATTTTTCATTACTGGTTCAATCATATTAAAGAAGCACACGCGATCAGCAATGAAGGGTATCAAGCCGCTTTAGAATCAGGAGATTTAGAATACGCAGGTTATATCCTGTCCAACCGCATAGCTAATTACTTTTTTCAAGGTAAAGAAATATCGCAAATTTTGGCCGACACGAGCAGGTATTTGCAATTCAGCCAAAAAACCAAAAATCAGCTTGTTACCGATATATTATTAGGGGTAGAGTTGATCCTGCGCAACTTGAGCCAACTCACTTCTGAAAAGTTTGTATTTGAAAGCGAAGATATCACGGAAGCTGAATATGTACACAACTGTCAAGCTCATCAAAATTTATACTCGTTGTGCCTTTATCAAATTCGCAAATGCCAGGTAATGTACTGGTACGGCAACTTTGACGAAGCACTAACACTAGCTTTGGAAGTAGAAAAGCAGCTATCTTTCATTACCGGAGCGATACCAGCTACCGAGTGGAATTTTTTCTTTTCTCTAGTTTTAGCGGCAGTTTTCCCCAACGTTTCAGCAGACAAGCAAAAGCAATATTTGAAGAAGTTAGAGGCAAATCAAAAACAGATGAAAATCTGGTCAGACAATTGTGCAGAAAATTTTCTGCACAAGTACCTTTTAGTACAAGCAGAAATAGCTAGAATTTCCAAAAAAGACTCAGAAGCTGTAGAATTGTATGACCTTTCCATAACTTTTGCTCAAGACAATGAGTTTGTCCAAAATGAAGCGTTGGCTAATGAACTAGCAGCCAAATTTTGGTTGAGTAAAGGCAAATATCAATATGCCAAAATCCACTTGCGCGAAGCTCATTCATGCTACTTACGCTGGGGTGCCGTCCGCAAAGTTGAAGATTTAGAACAGAAGTATCCGCAGTTGCGGGAAATGATACCGCTCAACGGCAGTTTTAACAACAGTCAAACTACAACAACTATTCATACTTCTACTGGAAGCGATGCGAGAGTGCTGGATTTAGCAACTGTAATGAAAGCATCGCTGGCGATTTCTAGTGAAATTGTTCTCGACAAGTTACTGGCTTCTTTGATGAGAATATCGATAGAAAACGCGGGTGCACAATCCGGTTTTTTAATCTTGGTTAGAGATGACAAACTGTTAATTTCAGCGAAAGCATCAGTAATTGCTGAAGATGTAGCGGTGATGCAATTTACACCTGTAGAAGAATGTCAAGATTTACCTGTGACGGTGATTAATTATGTGGAAAGAACTCGCGAGGATTTGGTCTTGAGCAATGCGGCTGAGGGGCGATTTACGGCAGATCCTTACGTGGCAAAACATCAGCTAAAATCTCTTTTGTGTACTCCGATCATCAATCAACGCAAACTAATCGGCATTCTTTATTTAGAAAACAACTTAACTGTCGGTGCGTTCAATGCTCATAGATTGGAAGTTTTAAGGCTGCTTTCGTCTCAAGTTGCTATTTCTTTAGAAAATGCTCTGCTTTACAATTCGGTGGAGCAGAAAGTGCAAGAACGGACGCAGGAGTTAAATGAAAAGAACGAGCGTTTAGAAAAAACTTTGCGCGAGCTGAAACTAACTCAAGCTCAACTAATTCAAACGGAAAAGATGTCTAGTTTGGGGCAAATGGTGGCTGGTGTAGCTCACGAAATTAATAATCCTGTAAGTTTCATTTACGGCAATCTAAATCCGGCTAGTGAATACGTCAAAGATTTGCTAAAGTTGATTGAGCTTTATCAGCAGCACTATCCAGAACCTGCTGATGAAATTCTAGAGGAAATAGAAACAATTGAACTGGAATTTTTGATTGGAGATTTGCAAAAGCTGCTGGATTCTATGAAAGTGGGAGCCGAAAGAATCCGGGATATTGTGTTGAGTTTGCGGAATTTTTCGCGACTCGACGAAGCGCAAATGAAGTCGGTGGATATCCATCAAGGCATTGACAGTACGGTGATGCTGTTGCAGCCGCGTCTGAGAAAAGAGGGTGGCCGTTTGGGAATTGAGTTGATTAAAAATTACGCGAAGTTGCCGCTAATTACTTGTTATGCGTCGCAGTTGAATCAGGTATTTATGAATGTTTTGACAAATGCGATCGATGCGCTGCTGTTGGCGAGGGATTGTCCGTCTCAGCCTCAAAATAATCCTACTATTACGATCGCCACGGAGGTAACAGACAGAAATACTGCGATCGTCAGAATGGCTGACAACGGCTCTGGGATGAGCACTGAGGTGCTGCACAAGATATTTGACCCGTTTTTTACAACTAAACCAGTGGGTTCTGGAACTGGTTTGGGACTATCTATTTCGCACTCGATTGTTGTTAGTTCTCATGGTGGGAGTTTGACTTGTGTTTCTGAACCTGGAGAGGGTACGGAGTTTATTATTGAAATTCCGATCGCCCCACGGCAAGTTTTGTAAAGAAAGAAAGGGCGAATTTCGGGTGAATATTGCGTGAATTTCCGTTGAATATCCGGCGAATTTCGGGTGAATATCCGGCGAATGGAATTCGCGGCTACACAAACAATGTCCGCCTCCGCGGACTAAGATAGAAATAAAAGAAAGGGCGAATGGAATTCGCGGCTACACAAACAATGTCCGCCTTCGCGGACTAAGAAAATTGTATTTGGCGGTATAAATCGC
>JAJAYT010000173.1 GCA_026786085.1 Microcoleus sp. CAN_BIN18
ATTTGCTACAAGGACTAGATTATGCCTATCCAGGTGCGCCGAAGGTAGGAGGACTGGCCGGCGGGGATGGTGCGGGCAGAGGCGCAGCGCTGTTTTGCAACTATCAGCTTTACCGAGAAGGGACGGTGGGAGTGGCTTTGAGTGGGAATATAGTTTTGGAAACGATCGTTGCACAAGGCTGTAGACCGATCGGGCATCCTTATCGGGTGACGGAAGGAGAGCGCAATATTTTGCTGAAACTCGAAGAACAAACCGATGATACCGGCAGCCGGGGCATCGAGCGATCGCCCTTAGAGGCCCTGCGAGAGTTAGTTCAAACTTTGAGCGAAGCAGACCGAGAATTAGCGCAGCACTCGTTATTTGTAGGCTTAGTCAGCGATGAATTCAAGATGAATTTAGAGCCGGGAGATTTTTTAATCCGCAATCTGTTGGGAGTAGATCCGAAAGTCGGGGCAATTGCGATCGGCGATCGAGTCCGTCCCGGACAGCGCATCCAATTTCACCTGCGGGACGCGCGCACCTCCGCAGAAGACCTAGAAATGCTGCTCGATCGCTATCAGCGGGCGGCCGAGTACAGCGGTACATCCAGCGCCGGCGCCTTGATGTTCTCCTGTCTGGGGCGCGGTGAAGGGCTTTATGGCCAATCGAACTTTGACTCCCGACTGTTCGGCCGATACCTGAAAAACATCCCCCTGAGCGGCTTTTTCTGCAACGGCGAAATCGGCCCCGTGGGCGGCAGCACATTTCTGCACGGCTACACATCCGTCTTCGGGATTTGCCGCCAAAATTCATAATCAGTTGACTGAAGAGCAATCGAATTGGTTTGATCGTTCGGACTTTAAATCAGACGGCGGTTGAAACCGCGTCTAGACAAACGAAGTCCGCCTCCGCGGACTAAAGAAAATCAAGAATTCCCACCCGCTTGGAGTGGATTTTGTCTCCATAAATGTGGTGTTACGACTTACTCTTCAACCTGGGGAGGAAGGTTTTTTTTTTATAGACGCGGTTTAAACCGCCGGAGTCTTCTGAACTCAGGCGTATTGACCCATCACCAAAAACTAAAAGCGGCAGTCGCCTGCCGCTTTTAGCCCTAACTATGTCTGGAAACCTTAGAAACTAAAAACAGTCCGCAGGAGTCCGACCCAGATATCGTCGTTTTTGTTGTTGTGTTCGGGATTCAAAATCACGTAAACGCCCGGTGTCACTGAGATAAAGTCATTGACTTGGAAGCGATAGAAACCCTCTAAGTGATAAGAGGTGTTGCGATTTCTGGCGACATCGCTCTCGGTAACTTTTGGCGGTACACCGAAGACAAAACCGAGGAGGTTGCCTTGCCGGCCAAAGTCGGACAAAGCCAGGGTGATAGCACCATTTTGAATGGTAGCCTCGTTGCTGGATCTCCGCAGTTGTTCAGCCTTGGTGTAACCGTACCAACCGCCAATCTGAAAGCGGCTGCTGGGTTTGAAGTTAACTTGCACGCCAAAGTTATCTGCTCCGGTGGCTGATTGACCGAAAGGTCGGTTAGCCAAGGCACTACCTGTGCCGCCCATGATGCCAACATCGCCGGCCCGATTGTATTTCCGGGTGTAAGTCAAGCCCAAATCAAACGGCTTACTAAAAAAGCCGATCTGACCCAGAGCGCTGAAAGAACCGTCGGCAACGCCCCTGCCGTTTGCGGGGTTGGGAGCATCGCTGTCGCCGGCTAGATAGCCTGCGGTAGCTCGGATGTTGCCGAAGTTGTAAGTCAGACTTGCGCCAGCTCCCTGCGCCCCGCGGAATACGGCCGGGTTGCGAACTCCAAATCGGGAAATTGAACCAGTACCCGTAGAGTTGAAGGGAGTTACGGTGTCTGCAATTTCATCCAGGTCAAGTCCTTTAGGGCCGACAAAGACTGTAGCACCACCGATCGGGAAACGATAGTACAGTTCGTCTAGTGTGAAATTGCTGTTATCATTCCCATCAAAAGCTAGGCGAGCCATGTTAGTGCCCGTAGCGGTTGCTGCTGAGTAGTTGGGGACGTTGAGGGCTTGCAAGCGGGTTCTGAGCAAGTCTCGACCGGTGAAGCTGGTGTTGAGGTTCAACCGCACCCGGTAGCCGAGGTTTGTGACAGTTTTGTCGTCGTGAAGACCGATACCATCTCCAAAGGTGTCGCTGGCGGCAAAAATCACTTCTCCAGCCAGTTTGGTTGTGGTGGAGAACTGGTTGGCTTCGAGTTCTGCGGTGCGAGCTTCTAGGCCGTCTACTCGTCCGCGCAGGGTAGCGAGTTCCGCTGCAAATTCTTCTTGCAGGCGTTGTAGGATGGCTAAGTCGTCTTTGGTGACGAAGGTACCTGTTGACGAGCTAATTAGCTTGGTTACTTGGTCTAAGCAGGCGTTCATGCCGGCTGCAAATTCGTAGCGAGTCAGGGCGCGGTTGCCGCGGTAGGTGCCGTCGGGATAGCCTGCGATACAACCGTAGCGTTCTACTAGGGATTGCAGGGCTTGGAATGCCCAATCGGTGGGCCGCACGTCGGAGAGTTGAGAGACCGATGTCACTTGGGACATGGCTCCAGACTGTTCTGTCGGTAGGGCTTGGGGAGCTGCTGGGACGATCGGGCCGCCCATTCCTCCGGGTACTGTCTGAGCAATTTCTACTTTAGTAGCTGGAGTGCTGGCGACTGCTGGCACTTGAATTTTCGCAGCGGTTTCTGTCTGGCTGCTTGGCGCTGCCAAGTCTGTTTTGGCGACTACGGCTTGGGGCGACGGTTCGGTTGTGCTTACTGCTGCCAGAGGTTCAGTCGCTGCTGCTGTGCTGGCGGGAGCGATTGGGGCTGCTGACTGGATGTCGCTATCTGCTGTTTGCAGTGCTGCCGCGCTGGTGTCTGGTTCGATTGAGGCCAGTTTTTCAGTGTCTGCGGTGTTGGCGACGGGGGTTTCGGCAGCAGGGGCGCTGCTGTTTAGAGCCAGCTTTTCTGCTGCAACTGGTGCTGCAACAACTATGTCGGCAATTTTCGACTCAGATTGCTTGGCTGTAGCTAGCTGGTTGGCTTCTGCGGTTGCGGTAGCTTCTGCGGCGATCGCAGGGGTATTGACGACTGATGATAGCCCCAGAATAGCCGGGGATACTAGCAATAAATTCCAAAAAATTCTGTTCATTTTCCTCACACCTTCACACTATAAATTCAACTCGATCAGCAATTCTCAACTGCTAATTTTTGTGGTTGCTTGCCTGCTGACAATAACTGTCAAAATAGAACATATCCATAGCTGCTGATTCACAGTAGGCGTGTTTAGTTCCCGCTTGAACGTAGGGGCTGGCCCCTTCTACGGCAAGCGCATCAATTCAGGTCAAGCCCACATTACCTTACAGTTGATTATACCATCACATGGTGACGTACCCACACGCTATGCGAAGCATACAGTCTGGGCTTCCCGTTTCAACCGCCGCTGCCTCTACCATTTTTGAATGATGTTGGTCTGATGCAGCGTCCGGAGGTTTGACAAGCCATCTTGTCCTCACTCCCATCGCACGGCGTGCGTGCGATCCGGGCAGACTCCCTGCGCCCCAAGGAGTTCATCTCATCTCTCGATCGCCAGACTTGCTTTAGTTGCTGTGGCTGCGATCGAGCACTGGTGGTGCGGGTTTGACCACAATCTACCTCAAACTCACCGCTGCCCTGAATCTTCGGTTACGCCCGACTTAACAGACAGTTACAGGTAGGATACGGGCTGCTTGTCGCCTCCCTTATACAGCTTTCGATCCAAATATGTCAAGCTTTTTAACCTAACTTTAAACCTCGCGACCTTTGGCGGGGCTATTTTCGGGCCAGCGGGAAGCCAGCGAGCCTTCATACTCGTAGATGTACCCTAGAAAAGCCAAATTTCAGGCTTGACCAATTTGGGTTTTCTGACGATCCCAAGAGTCGGGACTTGCCTGGGCGATCGTCATTTTTGAGACAATCTGTCGCCCGGTTTAATTCCCTGCTACTTTAACACAATTTTTGGGTTTTCTGAGTGCGGCTGCAACTGGTGTTCCTTAATACCCAATCGCGCCGGGAATGCTGTGTTACTTGAGACACCAACTATAGCCAAATTTTCTAGCGGTTTTAGCGCTGTTTTTGACGGAGGGCGATCGCAGGAGTTTAATGCTAAGCTGGCGAAAATGGAAAAATCGAAAATAGAGCTGCTGTCAGAACAGAAAACTGCAACGCTGTGGGTTGGTAACTTAGTAAAAGAATGAGGAGTTATGGAAGATTTTGGTATTATTATTGCCTGCTGCGATCAGGATTATCTGTTTGCTAAGGGTTGCTGTGCTAGCATTCGATATTTCCTGGGAGATGTGCCGATTTGTCTGTTGATTGATGGTACGTTTTCGGTGAGTGATTTGGAAAAGTCTTATGGGGTGCGAGTTATCGATCGCACAACGGTTTCCCAAGAGGTTCTCAGGAAAAGAAGTTTTGGTTGGGGCAAAACTAAAATGATTGCTTTCTGGGAAAGTCCTTGGTCAAATTTTATGGTTTTGGATGCGGATACGATTGTCTGGGGTGATGTTCTGAAGTTGGCTAATTTTCAAGAATTTGATTTTATTGTAGACAAGCCTTGTTACGATTACTCGGATGCGGATGTTTCGGAGTTTTTCTTTGATATTCCGGGCGTTGAGCGGCATTTTCCGAAGTTTCGGTGGTCGGAATCGCGATCGAACTATTTCTGTACGGGTACTTTTTTTGCTAAACGTGGTGTTTTTAGCTTGGAAGAATATATAGAAATTTTAGATTTTACGGCGGCAAATCCGGGGATATTTAAATATGGAGAAATGGGGTTTTTGAACTTTATGATTTTCCGGGCGGCGCAAGAAAATCGGCTGCGGGTGGAGAATGTGGATATGCAGTTGTTGGTGCCGGATTTTGACCAGGATTTGCTGAGAAAGCGGTTTCCGGTGGAGTCAAGCGGGCCTGCGGGCGATCGCGCTGAGGCGACTGTGATTCACTGGTGCGGCCCGAAGCCAACTTTATCTACTTCTAAAGTTTACTCGGAACCGATGAATTTCTGCCGCCGCAAGTGTCAGGAGGATGTTTGGAACCGCACGGGTTTGGCGGCTGATTTGTCGCTGCAAGTTGAGGATTGGCAGCGATCGATCTACGTTTATAAGAATAAGTTTAAGAAGAAGTTTCGGCAGTTGGCGGGGAACTAAGGAATGAGAATTAAATAACTTACAATTTGATGATTCTTGTGGGATGGGCGTCCCGCCCGTTCTTTCTGGACGGGCGGGTTGCCCATCCCACAAACTTGTGTAAATTATTTTATTCTCATTCCTTATTTCCCCGCCAACTGCCGAAACTTCTTCTTAAACTTATTCTTATAAACGTAGATCGATCGCTGCCAATCC